>JAAEEW010000181.1 GCA_013415595.1 Methanosarcinales archaeon
AGGTGATGGAATCCCGGGGAGACCGGATAACTTCCCGCATCACCGGCTGCCCTCTTCTGAACCGGGCGGTGGAGATGGGCCTGGACCCAAGAACGGTTCTCCTGAGCGCCTGTCACGGCTACACCAAATCGGCGGTAAAGGAGCTTCATCCCGGATTCCGGCAGAGCTTCAAGTCCCGGATGTGCGCCGGTGAGCCCTACTGCGAGAGCATCATTGAGCCCAGGAGGTGACCGGAAAGGGCACCCATTAAGTGGCAGCCATTGACGGGGCAGCCATTAAAACGCAGGATAAAATAGAAAAAATAGAAAAAAGGCCCAGGGCCCGGCCCGGGAATAGACGCCGCATCCGGCGAGATCCCCCCAGGCCCCATCACAATTTCAGACCTGGGCCGGGGCCGGCTCCAGGTCCAGGCTGCCGAAGATCTGGTCGGTCCTGTCGCCAGGCAGGTTGCTGTAGAGATAGACCACCAGGTCGTCCCTCACCTTGAAGCCTCCGGAGTAGACGTCGGTGTACCCGGCATCGCTGTAGACCAGGTAATGCTTGATGGTGGCCTCATAGCCGTCTATGGTCTGCTGCTTGCTTCCTATCACCTTGAAATTGCGCATCTCGTACAGGTTCTCCTCGAGCTGGCTGATCAGGCCGGTGATAACGTCTTCGGCCTTGGTCCCGTCCTTTATCCAGATCAGGTCGACGGAGGCCACCTGGCCCGGAGCATCTGCACAGGTCACCTCTGCCGACTGCAGCATCCCGGAGCCAAAGAGCATCCCCGCCTGGAGAATCTCCGGCTGCTTCGAGTTGTCCAGGGTGCAGTTGTCTGGAACGTCTACGGCCAGCGTGTATACCACATTTGGCGTCGGCGAAAGCGTGGCGTTTTGCACGGCCCCCAGAGAGGCGCCCAGGGTCAGCGCCACAATCCCCAGGCAAATTATAGAATCCAGAATCAGTCTTCTTGACATCGTTTTCAACCCCAAATTAGTAACACTTAACCCGGAGTTCAATCTCTGTTCACGGTAAAAATAGGTTTTGATGACCTGGCACCTATACTCGCGATTCCCGGGAAGTCCCCCGGCCTTTAGGGATCGTCCTGAGACATCTCCAGCATCTCCCCAAACGTGAACCAAAAAAAAAGGCAGCCGTAATGGTTCAGGGCAATTAAAGATTTTGCATAAGCATGCTGGTGCAGAGCATCTCGATTTTGGGCATGGTCAGGCAAAAGCAAAACATTTCTCGCTTAAAAATTCGGACAATCCTTTCAATACATAGGAAATTGCTTAAAAAAGTATAAATACGAATGATCACAATTACTTCGTGGAGATGATAATTTGGCTAATGCAGTATATGCGGAAATGCAGCTGCCGAACGGCGGACGAAGAGACATCTTCATGACCCATGCCGTGGCTATTGCTAAATTCATCAAGACCAACAAGATCGAGCCGGTTCAAAAGGAAGTCCTCTTGAGCCGGAATGTCGCTCCGGTGGCCGTCTCGGCCATGGGCGATATTGCGGAATCGACGACCATGCGGCCCTGGTGGATCTACGGAGGCATGAAGGTCCCCCATCTGCACTACAAGGGCGAGATCTACATCCTGAACGAGAAGCAGTGGGGCGATTTCTCTACCATGGTCCTGCAGGAGTTCCGGGCCAAGCTGGCGGATGTCAAGACCGTCGGCTTCAACCAGCTCATGGATCTCTCCGACGTGGTGAACGACATTCGCTGAACAGACCGGGATCGAGGAATCAGATCCTTCCGGTCAAATCTTTTTCCTGTTATGAAGTTTACCCTGGCCATCACTCTACGGTGCAATCTGGCCTGCCCCTACTGCTACATCCAAAAGGCCGATGCCACCATGTCCCTGTCCACCGCACGAAATATCGTGGACTATGCTTTCGAAAACAGCAAAAGCTCGGAGAAGATCGAGATCGGCTTTTTCGGCGGAGAGCCGCTCCTGCAGTTCGATCTGATGCGTCGGATCACCTCCCTGATAGTCAATCACCCCTCCTACGACCAGGAGCGAGTGATCGTCTCCGTCACCACCAACGGCACCATCTTCAATCAGGAGATCGCCGATTTCCTGACGGAGAAAAGGGTGATACCCTGCGTGAGCTGTGACGGGCCGCCGGAAGTCCAGGACTGTGCCCGGGTATTTCCCGACGGGCGGCCAAGCTCCGGGGTGGTGGAAGAAAACCTGAAGCAGATACTGAGGCGCTTCCCGCTAACCCCGGTCAATTCCGTCTTCTCTCCGGCCAACCTGCACCATGTGCCCCGGACGGTGGACTACCTATCCCATCTGGGTGTTAGCAACATCTATCTCAATCCGGACATCTTCGGCCGCTGGACGGAGAGGGAGGCGCAGATGCTACCTGGGATCTACGAGGCCCTGGGCCGGATGTACATGGATTTCTACCGCGGGGGCACTCCCCGCTACATCAGCCTGATCGACGGGAAGATTGCGGCCATCCTTCGGGGTGGGTACAAGCCGGTGGAGAGGTGCAGGATGGGCAGCGGCGAGTTCGCCTTTGGCCCCTCCGGCAACGTCTACCTCTGCGAGCGGTTCATCGGCCCGGACGAGGGAGGCCCCCACTGCATCGGAAATATCGACCAGGGATTCTCCGGGGCGAGGGGCTGCCAGAAGATCTCCAGCTCCCCGGCCAACGGCCCCTGCCAGGAATGCGGGATCAGGGATTACTGCATGAACTGGTGCGGCTGCACCAACTACTTTACCGCCGGGAGCTACAACACCGTCTCTCCCTTCATCTGCGCCTCGGAGAGGGCGGCGGTAGAGACGGCCTTCTCCCTGATCCAGCGGATGGGGGCGGAGGGCATGGACTTCCTGCACCACCTGGCGGGGACGCCTCTGGCCAACACCATCCTGGCGGCCATGGAGGAGGCAGGGGCTCTCAGGTGACCGGGGGCGGATTGTCAGGCCCGCTCCCCAAAACCTCATCCAGGAACTTCCTTCCGGCAACGTCCACCTCTTCCGATAGCGAAAAAGTGGCACTGCGGACTATGATCACGTTGCCGTCGCCAACAGGACCCTTCTCAGAGCCCACGCTGGCCAGGAGCGGCCTTCTCGATCCATCCTCCCGGGTCTGTGAATAGCCGGGCTAACAAAACGCATTTCCCCGAGGGCATGATATACTTCTTTTAATATAGGTAGACTCATAGGAATAATACTGCTTCTTCTCTGCCTATGCTTGAGCCAATTCAGGATCCAACCGGAGAATCTCGTCAAAGCATTGGGTGGCTTCATCGTACTTACCCTGGTAGTAGTGAAACAGTAATTGTAGGTTCTGGCTTCTGCCGATTCTGGATTTTCATCATCAGGAAGGAGTGCGCCAAATCTTTGCAAGTCCTGGCTTGTGTTAATTGAGGATCCAATCGTAGGGCTTCGTCATAAGCCTGGATCGCCTCATCGTACTTCTCCTGGGCATAGAGAGCATTCCCTTTGTTGTTCCAGGCTAATGCGAATTCAGGATACAGCCGGATGGCTTCATCGTAAGCCTTGACGGCATTGTCATACTTCCCCTGGGCGGCGAGAGCGAGGCCTTTGTTGTTCCAGGCTAGTGCGAATTCAGGGTCCAGCCGGATGACCTCGTCGTATGCCTGTATAGCTTCATCATACTTCCCCAGAGCATAGAGCGCGATCCCTTTGTTGCCCCATGTAGCTGCCGATTGAGGATCCAACCGGATAGCTTGATCATAAGCCAGGATGGCCTTGTCATACTTCTCCTGGGCGGCGAGAGCAATCCCTTTGCCGGTCAAGGCTTGTGCTAATTGAGGATCCGATTGGAGGGCGTCATCATAAGCCTG
>JAAEEW010000182.1 GCA_013415595.1 Methanosarcinales archaeon
AAGGGGGTGAACTGTTCCTGCAGGGCGTCCCGCCAGTCCTTGGTCTTCTCGTCCTCCTCGACGGCCAGGGTGGCGACCCCGAAGGTGGAGACCACATTGCTCCCGGCGTCCATCACCGCCTTGCCGAAGGACATGGCGATGTCTTTGACGTCATCGCCCAACGAGGGCGTCTCTTCCGGTTCTGCCTCCTTGCCATAGATCTGCCCCATGGTGGCCACCACGATCTCTTTGGCGACAAAGCCGGTCACCAGGGAGGAGGCCGCCTGCCATTGGCCGAACCCCAGGGGTTGAAAGATGGGGGCCAGCCCCTGGCCGAGCTTTCCCAACACCGAATCCTTCTTATCCTCCACCCCCCAGGGGAGATGCAGGAGGAACCACATGAGCACGGAGACGGCCAGGATGTAGGTGCCCGCCTTGATGATGAAGTGCTTGCCCTTCTCCCAGGTATGGATCAGCAGGCTTTTCAGGGTGGGCAACCGATAGGGGGGCAGTTCCATGACAAACAGGGGATTCTCTCCCCGGAACAGGGTCCGCTTGAAAATGATTCCCATCACCATGGCCAGGACGATCCCCACCATATACAGCGACCAGATGACCGTGCCGGCCTGGGCGGCGAAGAAGAGGCCGGTGAACAGGGCGTAGACCGGCAGCTTGGCCCCGCAGGACATCAGGGGAATCAAGAGGGCGGTGAGCACCTTGTCCCGGGGATTTTCCAGGGCCCGGGTGGCATAGAGGGCCGGCACATTGCAGCCGAAACCCAGCAGCATGGGGATGAAGGACTTGCCGTGCAGACCCAACAGATGCATGGCCCGGTCCATGACAAAGGCAGCCCGGGCCATGTAACCGCTGCCCTCTAACAGAGTAATGAAGAACATCATGGCAAAGATGAGGGGCACGAAGGTCAGAACCGTACCGACGCCGCCGATGACGCCCTCGGTGGCCAGGGAGGTCAGCCACGCCGGGGCCGCCAACCAGGTGAGCAGGGCCGTGGTCCACCGCGTCAGGGGGCCGCTGAACACACCATCCACCCAGTCCACAAAGGGATTACCCAGGTCAAAGGTCAGTTTGAACACTAGCCACATGGCCAGCAGGAAGACGGGGATCCCCAGGATCCGATTCAGGATGATGCGGTCGAGGCGCTCGGTGAGCTCCACCTTGCTCCACCCGGGTCGTTTCAGCACCTCCCGGGTGAGACCGGCCGCCACTCCATGTCGGGCCTCGGCCAGCAGTCCTTCCAGGTCCTCGTCGTGACTGCTCTTCAGGTGCTTGACGGCCGCCGCAGAGCTGACCCAGGCCGCGGCCTCGGCATCCAGGTTGGCCTCCTGGAGGGCCATCTGATCGCCTTCCATGAGTTTGTAGGCCAGCCACCGCAGCGGATACCGCTCCGCCAGGCCGGGGTAGCGTTCCTGAAGCCGGTCCTCGAGACTTTGGGCCGCCCGTTCCAGGTCCTCCCCGTAGGCCAGCTTCCGGGGGGCGCGACGGCCGCCATTCTGGCCGGCCTGGACGGCCGCGGCCATCAGCTCCGGCAGCCCTTCGCCCCGGGAGGCCACGGTGGGCACCACCCGCACCCCCAGGGCCTCCTCCAAGGCCCGGATATTGATGTCCAGCCCCTTTTTCCGGACTTCGTCAAAAAAATTCAGGGCCACCACCACCGGCCGCTCCAACTCCAGGAGCTGCATGGTGAGATAGAGATTTCTCTCCAGATTGGTGGCATCCACAACGTCGATGAGGACGTCCGGCTGGTCCTGCACCAGATAATCCCGGGCGATGATCTCCTCCTGGGAATAGGGGCTCAGACTATAGGTGCCGGGCAGGTCCACCAGACGGATGGGATGGCCGTCATGGACCAGGTGGGCCTCCTTTTTCTCCACCGTCACCCCGGGCCAGTTGCCCACCTGCAGACGGGTTCCGGCCACGGCATTGATCAGGGTGGACTTGCCGGAATTGGGGTTGCCCGCCACCGCCACCGTAATCGTCTCCCGCCCCCTGTCGCTCCCGGGCCTCATAGCACCACCTCCACCGTGACGCTCTCCGCTTCGATTTTCCGCAACGAGAGACGATAATCCTTGATGATGACTTCGATGGGATCGCCCAAAGGGGCAATCTTTTCCACCTGGACCTCCTCCCCGACGATCACTCCCATGTCCATCAGCCGTCTTTTGCGGGGCCCCTGGGCCTCCAGCCGGGCGATCCGGCCCTTCTGACCGACGGGCAACTGGGCCAGATTAATCTGCCCGAGATTCATGACACCACCCTCCGCACCAGTATTTTCATGGCCACTCCCCGACCGAGAGCGAGCCGCGCGTCATCCACTTTGATCAACATGGGGCAACCCGCGTGGTTATTCAGGACCTCGAGGGTCTTTCCCAGGCGGAGTCCCAAATCTTCCAGCCGGGAGAGAGCCCCCAGGCCACAGCAACCGGGACCACAGATTCTTCTTCCCCCCCGGATATCCGCCACCACGGCTTTCTCTCCGGGGGCCAGCAATCCCAGAGGAATTGCAGGTTCACGGGTCACGCCGAGGGCAGTCACGCCGTCCCCGGGGCTTTCCGGCTCGTTATAGGGCTCCAGGGCTGCCGGGGCCGAGGGCCCTGGCGGACCGGCGAGGGGCAGGGGGAAACCAGGCACAGTTCAGTCC
>JAAEEW010000183.1 GCA_013415595.1 Methanosarcinales archaeon
AGTCCCCACATGAAGAGGTACGCAGCCATGGCCATCTTGGTGGGAGCCTCTCCCCAGCCCATCCCCGGGAAGACGATGAGGCCGACCAGGGTGAGCCAGAACAGGCCGTAGGATGTAAAGGCCGTGGTCCCGAATGTGTTGTTCTTTTTCCACTCCATTATGCCTGCAATGATCTGGGCGATGCCTCCATAGAATACGCCCATGGCCAGGATCATGGTGCTGAGGCCGAAGTAGCCTGCGTTGTGCAAATTCAGCAGAACCGTGGTCATGCCGAATCCCAGCAATCCCAGAGGCGCAGGATTTGCAGTGAGGTCCTTGATGCTGAGGACTGATTCCGATGCCTTATTGTTTGCCAACAATTATTCCCTCCTGGCATACCTCTTGAAATCCCGAATATTAATTAGTTACCCTTAAAATAGAACCGAATAATAGTGAAAGATGTGTTTTTAATTAAAAATGGAGAGAATTGTGAACAAATTGATATGATTAATAACAAAAATTTTCTTGCGTGCATTAATAGGTTTTTTTGTCCGGCCGGGCATACCATTCCCGGAAGACGGCCAGGCTCTCCTCCCGCAGGAGGTCGCCCACCAGCGCCACCTGAGAACCACCCAGCTCCTTCATGAGCCGGTTGGAGATGGGAAGCTCGTGAAATCCGAAGCCCTCTGCGTCCTCGATGCGAGCCCCATAGAATATTTTGTCGATCCTGGCCCAGTGGCAGGCGGAGAAGCACATGGGGCAGGGCTCGCAACTGGAGAAGATCACGCAGCCGGAGAGATCTATGCTTCCTCTGGCCCGGCAGGCCTCTCTGATGGCCAGAACCTCGGCGTGGGCGGTGATGTCCGTATCCTTCAGCACTGAGTTGTGAAGACAGCTCAAGACCTTTCCTTCATGGACCACACAGGCTCCAAAGGGGGTCTGCCCCTCCAGAACGCCGGCCCGGGCCACCTGGATGGCCATCCTCATGAAATCCTCGTCGCTGCTGTGCACCATCATCCACGGCCTTAAGAGCCGGACGGTATTTAGAGGCGCTGGCCAAAATGCAGACGACCGGGGAGAGAGGAAGTAGGAGCGAGGAGCGAGATGGGAGGTGAGAGGTCGAGAGCGATGGCGAGGACCACGTTCGTCAGAGACTTTCGCTTGCCCCCTGAATAAGCACTTCCACCCCCATTCGCCGCAGATCCTCCAGATGCCTGGACGGGTCCACCTGCTGCCCCATCAGCCACAGGCCGGGCCGGCGGATGCTGCCGTCCAGGTACTGGAGTAGCGCAGAGACAACCGAGGCGGCGGTGATCAGGTACACGTCGTGGTGGCGGATGGAGATTTTGACCTTCGCCGGCTGGCCGCCCGCCGACCCCTCCGCCTCCAGGACCAGGGCGGCGTTCTCATCCGGAGACGAGAACCTCTGCTCACCCCACATCATCAGCCGCCCCAGTTGCTCCCGGCCGGCCCCTCCCAGGCTGCGGGAGAGAATAGAGAGCGGCGTGATCACATAATCCACGAACCAGTCCACCCCAGCGGCGTAGAGGCCCAGCTGATCCAGCCCCAGGGTCTGGGGGAGGCCGCGAAGCTCCTCCAGCATCATGGGGTAGCAATAGATGCGGCCAAACCCGGGGACTTCCAGCCTGCGACCCCGCCAGAAGCCGGCGCTCTGCCACCGGCCATCCCGAAATAGCTCCGGGGTGTAGTCTGCCGAGTAGTCAATGATCTCCATGATGGAGCCCGGGGTCTCGAAGCGGGAGCTCATGGCCACCCCCACCCGGGCCTGGACGTACCGGTCAAATAAGGGCGCGGCCCGCCTTACCATGACCGCTGGCAGCCCGGGGCAAAATCCGGCCTGGGTCATGAAGAAGCGGCCGGCGTCCCTGATCCGGGGGGCCATCTCCTGCAGCACCGGAACTCCGGCCTGCAGAAAATGTATGTCCAGGTAATCGGCCCCTGCATCCAGGGAAGCCCGGGCCACATGTCCCACCTGAGTGGCGGTGGAGGAGGCGGATACCACCAGGTCTGCCCCCTGCAGGGCCCGGGAGAGGCTCTCCTGGTCCGAGGCGTCGGCCCGGGCCCAGGAAGCCCTGTCCCCGGGGTATTCCCGGTTGAGCCGCTGACAAAGGTCCAGCGCCCGCTCCACGCGCCTGCCGGCCACCACCAGGTCCACGTCTGTCTCCTTCAGCAAGAGACGGCAGATGGCCTCTCCCGCTCCGCCGTAGCCGCCCAGCACCACAAATTTCTTCGCGCCCAATTCTCTAACCACCTGACTGAAAAGATGAATGAACTCCAAAGCAAATACAGATTGTCGTCAACATAGGAGGCCGGGTCACATGAAAAGGGGTGGAGAAAACATCATTTTACCCTCCCAGCGAGCTTAAATCCCAGAGAAGGCCAGAATAGCTATTGGTGAACCTCTATGGAAGTTCAAACCGGCAATAGGTTTCAGATCATAGATCTCACTTCCCAGGTGGAGGAGGAGCTGAGGAGAAGCAACGTCCGCGACGGGATCTGTCTGGTCTACACCCCCCACACCACCACCGCCGTGGTGGTCAACGAGGCTGAACCGGGCCTCCTGCAGGATATGCTGGATAAAATGAGAGCACTGGTGCCGGAGAGCCCCCACTACCGGCACGGAGGCGACGGCAACGCCCACGCCCATATTCAGGCCGCACTTCTGGGAAATAGCGCCGTAATCCCTGTGGAAAGGGGATCTCTGCTTCTCGGCACCTGGCAGAGGGTGCTGTTCCTGGAGCTGGACGGCCCCCGCCGCAGGAGGGTGATGGTGAAGGTCCTGCCTGGCGCGGGGGAGTGACGAAGGGCATGGCCAAAGGCGACGGTCGACCCCGGAGCCTGAAGTAAGCTCAAGAGAGTTTTGAAGAGAACTCTCTAGATGGGCGTGCCTTTGGTATTTGTGAGGTCGCGGAAGGCCTTCATCAGCTCAACGGTAATTGGCCCTGGCGTCCCATTGCCGATCTCCCGGCCGTCGATCTTGGTGACCGGCGCCACCTCCGCCGCCGTTCCGGTGACGAAGACCTCGTCGGCAGTGTACAGGTCGAAGAGGCCCAGGTCGCCCTCCTTGACTGAGTATCCCCTCTCCTCCGCCAGCTCCACCACTGCCTCCCGGGTGATGCCCCGCAGGTTGTTGATGGTGGGCGGAGTGTAGATCTTGCCGTTCTTGATCACGAAAATATTGTCGCCGCTACCTTCGGATACGGTGCCTTCGGCGTCCAGGAATATGGCCTCGTTGCCCCCCTTGATGTTGGCCTCGATCTTGCCCAGGATGTTGTTCAGGTAGTTGAGGGACTTGATGTTTGGCGGCAGAGCAGCAGGAGAGTTCCTCCTGACGGTGACGGTGACCGCGGTCAGGCCGATGTCGTAGAGATTTCCGTACATGGCCGCCCACTTCTGAGAGATGATGACCACCGAGGAGGCGCAGCACTTGTTGGGATCCAGACCCAGATCGCCCACCCCCCGGGTGACGATGGGCCGGATGTACCCGTCGGTGAGCTTGTTCCTGCGCAAAGTCTCCAAAATGGCCTCGCACATCTCCTCCTGGGTCATGGGGACGCAGAGCATTATGGCCCGGGCGGAGTCGAACAGACGACTGACGTGGTCCTCCAGCCTGAAGACCTTGCCCCCATAGGCTCTTATGCCTTCGAAGACGCCGTCTCCGTACAGGAAGCCATGGTCATAGACCGATACTCTGGCCTCCTGCTCCGGGACGAACTCGCCGTTAAGGTAGATGACGCTCATAGTGGATCACGGATAATTGCATCAGATAAATGCGTTTTGATTACCGCTATGTCTTCGACGTGGCCCCGGGCAGCCCCACCACCGGGGAAAAGCGTGGAATGGCCTGGAATGATAGAGCCTTTATCAGATCGATGGGTTTATTAGTCAAGGAGGCGAGGCATAAGGCTACCTCTTTCGGCGGTGTTGGATCTATGCCAAGACTTGGTTTCGTGGTCGCGGAGTTCAATAGGGACATCACATATCAAATGGAGCTGCTGGGCAGGGAGCACGCTCAGTTCCTGGGAGCAGAGGTGGTTCGCACCATCATGGTCCCCGGAGTTTACGACATGCCAATGGCAGTGAAGAAGCTGCTCGGCCGTGAAGATATTGACGCTGTGGTGACTATTGGGTGTGTCATCCAGGGGGAGACGGCCCACGACGAGATCGTGGCCCAGCACGCGGCCAGAA
>JAAEEW010000026.1 GCA_013415595.1 Methanosarcinales archaeon
CCCCCTCTCTGTTCTCAGAGCTCTCTGCAGAGAGGACGAAATCTGAGTCTATCGATCCGCTCCCATGAAGGTAGTCTTTGGCCTCCACTCCGTTGTTCATGATTCCCGTCATCCCCATGGCATTTGGCATCCGGGCGTACTTGTAGGACATGAAGTATCCCTGACCATCCACCTTCTGCTCCATGCGTAGAGACATATTGCTCGCAAACGAGTAATCCGCAGCCGCCATCCCCGCGAGCAGAGATGCGACCACCGCCGCTATGACCATTCTTTTCAGCAAGATCCCACATCCAGGCAACGCTTCTGCAATCGCAGACCGGCCGTTGCCGGCAACCTGGCGACTGCAAAGACCTCCCGTTCGGCTATCCAGTTTCTCCTGCACAAATCATTATTTGATACAACGTCTTAAAATATATGCAACTTTATTACTTTAAATAGGTTTTCGTATGACTAAGCATAAGATTAATATGATATTTTTAAGAAGAAGAACTCGACATCAGCGCAGCATCATCGCAATATATCTCCCCGAGGATCGATGCTTAAAGCGTGGCTGCTGCTGTGGCCCATCTCTCTGCCGCGGCGACTTAAGGCGGCTCAAATCCCAGGAGGCCCTGGCGGCCAGGCACCGACAGAAATATATAAAACATACTGGATGTTAATTCTGGATCTCCCCGGGGCCTTTTAAGAAAAAGTTCTTTATTACCTTTTCATATCTTTTAAGATCTTAACATAATTTGTCCTAAATATGCTTATGAGTTGAGCATTTTTCATATTATGCAGGTGGTAGCTCTTGCGTACTATCTTGCTTCTCATTATCCTACTGACTGCATTGATGGGAGTGGCAGCGGCACAGTCCACGGTTAACCCGGCAGACAATGCCTGGGTCCTGGTCAGCGCTGCCCTGGTACTGATCATGATCCCCGGCGTAGGCCTGTTCTACGGGGGGATGGTCCGAAAGAAAAATGCGATTTCGACTATAATATTCAGCTTCGCCATCATGGCCATAATCAGCCTGCAATGGATAGTGCTCGGATACTCGCTCTCCTTTGGCCACGACATCGGCGGGCTGATCGGCGGCCTGGAGAACCTGGGGCTGCAGGGCGTGGGCATGGAAGCCCGGGAGGGGACGGCCATCCCCTCCCTGACCTTCATGATCTTCCAGGAGATGTTCGCGGTGATCACCGTGGCCCTGATCACCGGCAGCTACGTGGAGCGGATCAAGTTCAGCTCCTTCCTGGTCTTCTCTCTGGCCTGGGCCACCCTGGTCTACGATCCCGTGGCCCACTGGGTGTGGGGCGGCGGGTGGCTGGGCGCTCTTGGTGCCCTGGACTTTGCCGGCGGAATCGTAGTGCACATCAGCGCCGGGGTCTCCGCCCTGGCCGTGGCCCTGGTCATTGGGGCCCGCAAGGGCTTTGGCAAGGATCCCATGGAGCCACATAACATACCCACCACGGTGATGGGTGCGGCCCTGCTATGGTTCGGCTGGTTCGGATTCAACGCCGGAAGCGCTCTCGCCGCCAACGGGGTGGCCGCCAACGCCTTCGTGACCACCAACACCTCTGCGGCGGCGGCAGCCACCACCTGGATGCTCCTGTCCTGGCGCCACCGGGCCCCCAGTGCTCTCGGCATCGTCACCGGGGCCGTGGCCGGCCTGGCCGCCATCACCCCGGCAGCGGGATTCGTGACTCCCCTGGCCGCGGTGCCCATCGGCATCGGAGGGGCGGTCTTTGGATACTACGCCATACTGTTCATCAGGGGCAGCAAGAAGGTGGACGACTCCCTGGACGTCCTGGCCTGTCACGGCATAGGCAGCACCTGGGGAGTGATCGCCACCGGCATATTCGCCACCATCGGGGCCACGGGGCTATTGGCCGGAAATCCCTATCAACTGGCCGTTCAGATCCTGGCGGTTGTGGTAACCTGGGTCTACGCCTTCGCCCTCACCTACGCCCTGGCCCGGGTGATCGACGCCTTCATGGGCCTGAGGGTGCGGGACGAGGAGGAGGCGGTGGGCCTGGACCTGAGCCAGCACGGCGAGGGGGCCTACGCCTAGGTCCGGCTGGAGGAAGAGGTGCGTGCATGAAGAAGATCGAGGCAATAATCAGGCCGGAGAAGCTCAACCAGCTCCGGGACATCATGGACAAGAAGGGCTTCCCGGGGATGACCGTCTCGGAGGTCCGGGGCAGAGGCCGTCAGAAGGGCATAGCTTTGCAGTGGCGGGCCGGGGACTACCGGGTGGAGTTCCTGCCCAAGATCAAGGTGGAGGTGGTGGTGGAGGACGAGGACGCGGAAGAGCTGATCGACCTGATCTGCGGCACCGTCCAGACCGGGGAGGCCGGGGACGGCAAGATCTTCATCTACTCCGTGGAGGACGTGGTGCGGGTCAGGACCAGGGAGAGGGGCTGCAGCGCGGTCTAGCCGCCCGGTCCCCCTTTTCGCCCCTTCCTTTTTTTGGCCAGATCCGCTCACCCTACCCCCAATTGCGTTCATACCCTGTCATCAAGATATGAATTGATCATAAATATTGGGAAATTATATCAAATACCCTTTTAAATTTCCAGGGGGAGGGGTATTGTGGCGAAGCCCGGGGGGAGCACCCCGGTTAAGATGCTTAACGAATTTCGGGCAATTAACGATTGAGGCTTCGTACATCAGGGTGATTAAATTGACAATAGATAGTGGAGCTACCGCCTGGGTCCTGGTCTCCACGGCGATGGTGATGCTCATGACGCCGGGAGTAGGACTGTTCTACGGTGGATTGGTGCGGTCAAAGACCGTGGTCTCGATGATTGGCCTGTCCTTCCTGGCCCTGGCGCTAGCCAGCGTTCAATGGGTCCTGTTTGGCTACAGCCTGTCTTTCGGAACGGATATCGGCGGATTCGTGGGCGGGCTGGACTTCCTGGGCCTGCGAGGAGTAGGAATGGATGCCGCACCCCTGGCCGGAAGCATACCCCACGTGCTGTACATGGCCTTCCAGCTGGTCTTCGCCGCTGTGACCCTGGCCATCCTGACCTCTGCTGTGGCCGAGCGGGTCAAGATCAGCTCCTTCGTGGTATTCGGGCTACTGTGGACCACTCTGGTCTATGATCCCCTGGCCCACTGGGTGTGGGGCGGCGGCTGGGCAGCCAGCCTGGGAGCTCTGGACTTCGCCGGCGGAACGGTGGTCCACATCAGCTCCGGGTTCTCCGCCCTGGCTCTGGCCCTGGTGATCGGCAAGAGGATCGGCTTTGGGTCCTACGTGCTGGAGCCTCACAACATACCCATGGCCATGATCGGCGCCGGCCTGCTGTGGTTCGGCTGGTTCGGATTCAACGGCGGAAGCGCCCTGGCAGCCGACGGCCTGGCCGCCAACGCCTTCGTGGTCACCAACATCTCGGCAGCGGCAGGAGCCCTGGCCTGGATGGCAGCCAGCTGGCTGAAGGGCAAGCCCAGCGCTCTGGGGATGGTCAGCGGCGGCATCGCCGGCCTGGTGGCCATCACCCCGGCAGCGGGATACGTGGACAGCCTCTCTGCCATAGCCATCGGCGGCGTGGCCGGGGTGCTGTGCTACAGGGCGCTGCTCTTCCGGGTGGGCCGGGAGCTGGACGAGAGCCTGGACGCCTGGGCAGTCCACGGAGTGGGCGGCCTGTGGGGGGCTATAGCTACCGGAATATTCGCCACCGCGGCGGTCAACCAGTATACCGGGCTTCTCTACGGAAACGTGGACCAGTTCATAGCCCAGGTCATAGCCGCCGGAGCATCGGTGATATACGCATTCGGAATGACCTATATACTGGCCAAGCTGGTGGATGCCTTCATGGGACTGCGGGTCTCCGAGGACGAGGAGTACGTGGGCCTGGACGTGGCCCAGCTGGGCGAGAAGGCGTATGCTTGAGGCGTTAGAAATGATGAAAATAGAGGCGATAATCCGTCCGGAGAGGCTGGAGCAGGTCAAGAAAGCCCTGGAAGAGTCTGGATTCGTGGCCATGACCATATCCGACGTCCTGGGCCGGGGTGAGCAGAAGGGGATCAAGCTTCAGTACCGGGGCGGGGTCCTGGACGTGGACATGCTCCCCAAGCTCAAGCTGGAGATCTTCGTCAGGGACGAGGCGGTGGAGCAGGTCATGAAGATCATCTGCGACGCCGGCCGGACCGGGAAGTACGGGGATGGCAGGATATTCGTCATCCCCGTCGCCATGTCCGGAAAGGTGAGGACCGGGGAGGTGGAGAAGTAAGCCTCCCCTCCGGCCTCCTTTCAAACGGCATCTGATGCTTTTTTTATTCTCAAACATCCTCTCACCCAAATCAAAAACTGATCCTATCCCTCGCCAAGTCCCGTCCTTTTCTCAGATCGGCCGCATTCTTTCGTGGCATTCTCTCTTTGCTCTGCCACTGCCATCCGCGTTTTGAAATTTTAGATCAAATTTTATATTATTCTCCCGGGATATTCAATTGATCAAATCTTGGCCAGTGAATCGCAGATGGCGATGGAACTTCTGCCAATACAATAGAATCTCCTCAGGCGGGCCGTCAGGGGGATGGTCTGCGGCCCGCGATATTTTTGCCAGAATGGCCCTGCCGATCAAGTTAAATATGGTATGAGATTGGTCAACCGCGGTGTTAATTTGGGATTGATTGATGAGGCAAAGGCAGGAAGGATCACCAAAGAGATGGAGACAGTGGCCCGGGACGAGGGAGTCAGCCCGGAGTACATACGAAGAGGCATTCAGAGCGGCAGGATCGTCATCCCGGTCAGCCCATATCGATACACCAGGCCCATGGGCGTCGGCAAGGGGCTTTGCACCAAGGTCAACGCCTCCATTGGGACCAGCAGCGACATAGTGGACCTGGAGATGGAGGTGCGGAAGGCCCGGGTGGCCCAGCAGGCCGGCGCCGACAGCCTGATGGAGCTGTCCACCGGCGGAGACTTCAGGGAGATCCGGCGGCGGGTGGTGGAGTCAACCGAGCTGAGCGTCGGAAGCGTTCCCCTCTACCAGGCCTTCATAGAGGCCATCCGCAAGCACGGCGCCGGGGTGGACATGACCGCAGACGACCTGTTCCGGGTGACCGAGGAGCAGGCCCGGCTCGGGACCAACTTCATGGCCATCCACACCGGCATCAACCGCATCTGCGTGGAGCGGCTGCAAAAGCAGGGGGGCCGGTTCGGCGGTCTGTGCAGCCGGGGCGGAGCCTTCATGATCGCCTGGATGCTGCACAACGACCAGGAGAACCCCCTCTACAGCCAGTTCGACTATCTCCTGGAGATCCTGAAGGAGCACGAGGTCACCCTGAGCCTGGGCAACGGCATGCGGGCGGGGGCCGTTCACGACTCCACCGATCGGGCCCAGATTCAGGAGCTGATCATCAACGCCGAGCTGGCGGATGCGGCCCACGCCGCCGGAGTGCAGACCATGGTGGAGGGGCCGGGCCACATACCGGTGGACGAGATCGAGGCCAACGTCAAGGTCATGAAGCGCATGACCGATGAGAAGCCCTTCTACATGCTGGGGCCCCTGGTGACCGACATCGCCCCGGGCTACGACCATATAGTGGCCGCGGTGGGAGCCAGCCTCTCCAGCGCCTACGGGGCTGACTTCATCTGCTACGTGACCCCGGCGGAGCATCTGGCACTGCCCTCCCTGGAGGATGTGCGTGAGGGCGTGGTGACCGCCCGCATCGCCGCTCACATCGGAGATATGGTGAAGAACGGCAGCCGGGAGACTGACCTGAAGATGGGCCGGGCCAGGCGGGACATGGCTTGGAGCCGGCAGTTCGAGCTGGCAATGGACTCAGAGACCGCCCGAAAAATAAGGTCGGAGCGGGCGCCGTCGGACGCCGAGGCGTGCACCATGTGCGGCGACTTCTGCGCCCACAAGATCATCCGGGAAAATATTGATTTGAGGAAGTGACGGCTATCCGAGCAGGGACCCGGCCAGGAACCTGAGCACATCCATGCTGGAGAGAACCGATGCCAGCTTCAACCTGGTGGTCAGGGTATTGCCGGTGATCACCAGATCTCCGCTGTCTCTGGCATCGCCAAAGGCGGTGATGGGGTCATTGGCTTTGATTATCCGCTCGATGGTCTCCTCGCTGGTCTCCACCTCTATGGACGGATTGGCAAATCCGCCGTCCACGGTGGAGGCGATCCGTCCTTTATCGGTCTGCATGCCCACCGTCAGGATGCTGTCGTTGACCAGCAGGATGTTGAACTCCACCTTTTCGTTCCCCAGGAGCGACTTCAGGATGGTGGGTGCCTTATCTATATTGGCGTTGTAGCGGTCCACATAGCTCTGAAGGCTGTTTGTCTCAAAGAGGGCGCTGGCCGACACGGAGAGGACCAGCACCACCAGCAAGGCACAGATTAGACCTTTCATGACCTTTCCATTATTGTGTTTCGATAAAAATCTTTTGCCATTTCACGAAAATGACGGGGCCGCTCTTTTGCCCGGTCTCTTCAGACAGCTCGAATCATGTGGCAGTCTCGCGGCAATCTCGCACCACTGCCTATTCATTTTGCAATTTCGTCCATAGAATTCTTTAAGTACATTCCTCGACAATAGCAAACCATGGAAGTTCTCGTTCTGTGCATCGACCGTGACGACGACCTGGGGAGAAAGGCAGGCATCGAGAGTCCGGTTGTGGGACGGGAGGCCAACCTGGAGGCCACTCTGAAGCTGGGGATAGCCGATCCCGAAGATTCGGACACCAACACCATCTTCGGCGGAATCAAGGTCCTGGACGAGATGACCACGGAGGGCGTGGAGGCGGAGATCGCCACCATCACCGGGAACGTCAAGGTGGGTCTGACCTCCGACAGCCGTCTGGCTGAACAACTGGAGGATCTGATATCCCGCTACCAGCCAGAGGGAGTGATCGTGGTCTCCGACGGCGCAGAGGACGAGGCCATAATGCCGGTCATTCAGTCCCGGGTGAAGGTCAACGGGGTGCGAAGAATTCTGGTCAAGCAGAGCCCCAACCTGGAGAGCACCTACTACCTGCTCAAGCAGATGTTCACCGACCCCAAGATCAGCCACACCCTCTTCATACCGCCCGGTCTGGCCCTGCTCATGTATTCCCTGTTCAGCTTCCTCAAGTACCCGGAGGGGGCGGTGATCTCCATCACCGGAGCCATCGGCCTGTACCTGCTCTTCCGGGGCCTGGGTCTGGACGACATCCTGGACGAGTCCAAGAAGACCCTGCGTGGTTCCCTGTATGCCGGGAAGATCACCTTCGTGACCTACATACTGGCGGTGATGCTGATAGTGATTGCCACCATCCAGGGAGCGACCAAGATCTGGTACAACTACAGCAGCGACATCTTCTACGGCTATCTGACGTTGATCATGATTTTCATCAACGCCAGCGTATGGTGGTACGTGGCCGCGGCCATCTGCGCGAACCTGGGCAAGATCATCGATATGTACCTGGAGGGGAAGAGGGACGCTCGCACCTACTCCTACCCCTTCTTCATCTTCGCCACCGGCCTCATATTCTGGAGCGCCAGCGTCTTCATCCTGGCCAACAACATCATGGACTTCGACATCACTCCGGTGAGATCCATTCAGTACCTGGCCATATCCGGCATGGCCGCCATTCTCATAGCCCTGACCGGGGTAAAGCTGAAAAGCCATATCTCCAAACAGGCTACCTGAGAGCGCGAGCTCCTGGAGGATGCGGTGGCATGACTATGAATAGAATTTGCGGGGCCTGGCGGCTGCGATGGAGATCGATGTGATGGAGATCGAGGCCTGCCAGGAGAGCTGCATCTGCGATTTTACGTTTGACTTTTACTGGCAGCATCAGGGCTCCCGCCTGGACCCGGAGGCAAAGGTCGGCGGCCAGAGCTATCAGGCGCTGGTGGAGGCCCTCCGCCGGGGGGAGACGGTGCACATCAAGGGGGATGCAGGCGGCCGTCTGGGATCGAGCCTGGGGGTGGACCTGGTCAGGTTTGGCGGCAGCGGCGGGCCCCTGGAGGTGGGAAGCGTCGTGGTGGACGGCGATGTGGGCAGTAGGATGGGCATATCCATGCTCCGGGGGTCCATCTACATCAGCGGCCAGGCAGAGCTCCCCCTGGGAAACGTGGTGGAGGTGGATAGCGACCGCTCCGGGTACCGCCGGTTCGTCTCCGTCACCGAGGCCCTGGAGCGTCAGATGGAGGTCCAGGCCCCCAACTGCATGGGCGAGGGGGGGCTGGACCTGGCGGACGGGCTCTTGCGGGAGACGGTGGGGGCGCGCTGTCCGGTGGATCGGCGGATCAGAGTGGATGGCCCGGCCGGCATGAGCGCCGGGATCCTGATGAGCGCCGGCCTGCTGCAGGTGGAGGGCAGCAGCGGCCGCAACACCGGCGTCCTCCTGCGTGGGGGACGAGTGGCGGTGCAGGGGGATTGCGGGGACTTCACCGGCACGGAGATGCGCTCCGGAGAGATCTTCGTCAAAGGCAGCGCCGGCAGCTTTGCCTGCGCCCGGATGAAGGGCGGATCGGTCTATGCCCGGGGTGGAAAGCCCGTGCCTCCGGCCAGGGAGAGCAGGGTGAGCCCGGAGGAGCAGAGGACTCTGGCAAAGGCCCTGGGGCTGAATCCTCTGCACGCCATGATGTACAGGAAGTTCAGCCTTTGATCGGGCTGGCGATCCCTGGCTGAACTTCTGCAGGCAGCGGAATTGAAGATCAGATAATCAGATGAAGGCCATCCCGGGTAGAGACGCTGAGACGAAAAGTGGATCTGATAGAATTCCGAGGGGGGGCTGAATTTGCCCCCTTCAGCAGTTTTCAGGAATCAATTTAAATCTCAGTAGACCTCTTCCAGGTCGTTTATGTGCTCGAAGGCGTCGTTGAGCTCGTGCCTGGCCCGGTCTTTCTTGTCCCGTTCTTCCTTGATGGCCCACTTGGCCTTCTCGTAGAGCTCGATTACTCCCGGGACCTTCTCCAGGGAGACCACGGACAGGACTTTAGGTGCGCCCTTCTTGACCACAATTCCCTTGAAGACGTGGCCTATGCTCTCGGACAGGGACTCGATCTCCTTGGTTATCTCGTCCACGTCCAGATACTCTCTGCCGCCCTGGATGACTATCATGGCCCGGGCCGCCTCTCCGTCCTCCACGTTGGCCGGATAGAGCAGGCCCACCTCCTTCAGGCTGTTCTTGATGGCCGACCTCACCGACGGGCTCTTGCGATCGGCCTGGTAAAAGCCCATGGTTCCCATCTTGAGGCCGCCGTTCATGACCGTCTTGAAGTCGCCGAGGTCGGTAACCGAGAGCATCTCGCTGTCCAGGGATTCCATCAGGAAGAGTGTCCTCTGGGCGACCATGGTGTTGACCTTGTCGTAGGCGGAGGCGATGTCCCCGGTGCAGCGCTTGAGGTACTGGTTGTCCACCAGAATCATGCCGTCTGCGTCCACCTCCATCAGCTCCCGCAGGCAAAAGGCGGTGTTCTGAAGGTAGATGGTCCCCTCTTCCCGGAAGGGTAGGACGGCGATGGGGACGATGGTCATGTTCTTGTAGCGGGATTTGAGCTCGTGAATCATGAGCGGGGAAAAAGATGAGCCGGTTCCGCCGGAGACCGAGGTTATGACGAAGGCCACGTCGAAGTCTCCTCTCTTCTCCACCTCCTCCATGATCATCTCCCGGTTCTCCCAGAAGCCCTGCTTGCCTTTGTTCCGGTTGGCCCCTACACCGTGGAGGTTGGGAACGTGAAGCCTGTCTTTGGCTGCGGTGAACTTCAACTCCTTGAGGTCGTTGACCGCGGTGTTGATAGCAATGGTCTCAACGCGGCTTGGAAATTTCTGTCTGGAGTAATACTTGGAGAGCCTGGAGTTGCCTCCAAAGGCCTGCCTATTTACGGCATCCAGAATACGGTTTCCGCATTGGCCCACACCTAGCATGAGTACATTCAGCATGATCTCAAACCTTTATTTAGGGCCGGCTTTCATCCCCCACTTCCTTAGTCCGTCCCTCTGACGGAAAACTGGAACTCGACCCCATCCTGCATCTCTCAATACTTGTATTCTTTATATCGCTTGTATAACCATAATGCTATGATCGCTACTGGTACAATCAGTATGTAATACAGGTATTTATACTCTCGTTCAAGCACCAAAACGCTACCTGTAGCCTCGCTGAATGCCAGGGAGTCAGCGCCTTCATAGTTGGCTTTCAGGGTTATGCTGTAGTTGCTGCTCCTGGTTCCTCTGATCTCGCTGCTGTAGCTCTGCTTTCCCCCGGCCGGTATCTCGAAGAAGGTGCGTTCCAGGCCGCTCACGTCCAGGCCCTCCTGAGGCCTCACGGCGGAGCTGATCTCCACCCGGGTGGCAGAGACCTGCCCGGTGTTGCTCACGGTGATGTTTACCGTTCCCGGCTCTCCGAACTTCAACTGGGGCGGTGTCTCGATTCGCAGCTCCAGCTTGGGCCTCTTCCTGGGGGCGATGCTGACCTCGAAGGGCTCCGAGTTGTTTGATTTTATATTATCATTAGAATCGGAATATCGGACCTCGATGGGAGGAATCCTCACCGGGCCCTCCTTGACCGCGCTGATCACATATACTGAGACGTCGGTCTCCCCGGGATCCAGCTGGCTCTTGATCTTGGGCGGGTATCCGGCCAGGTAGACGAACTCGGACAGGGGCGGCTGGTCGCTGACCTGGATGTTTCTGGCCGTGTCCAGGCCCTGGTTCTTCACGGTCACCGTGACCTTGACCTCGTCGCCCACGTTGATGTTCCTGTTCTCGAAGCTCTTGCTGATGGTGAGGTCCGGCAGGGCCCGGGTGGGCCGGATGAGGTCTGAAGCCCTCTTCCGAGCGGTGCCCATGTTCTCCGGGTACTCCAGACGGAGCTTGGCCGATTCTTCGTCGAAGATGTCGATGACGGTGACGGTTATTCCGCCGTCCCCGGCCCCGCCGGCGAACTGGTTGGCGCTGTTCTCCAGAAGGACCCGCTGCTCATCGAAATCCCCGTCGCTCCTGGAGACCCTGACCAGGACCAGGCCGTCACGGATCGATTGTACATCCACCATCTCGATGCGGAACTTGCCTATATCCACCCGATCTCCGGTGCTCAGGGAGAACTCGTCGAACCTCGTGCCTCCTTCCTCTGCCCAGGCAACCTGCACAATCAAGGCCAGAAGAAGCGCTGTCAGAATTGCCCGATAGATCAAACGCATGCCTGTTCACCTGGTCTGATGGGGATGGGGCCCCTTCACGTATAAACTTTTTTAAATTCGATTTCGTTCATATAATCAGCCTGATCATCTTCTGCCCCATCACTCCGCCATCTCCAGGCTGAAGTCGATCCACCGGGCTTCCCTGGTCAGGGCTCCCAGGGAGACCACGTCCACCCCGGTGGTGGCGAACTGGCCTACGTTTTGAGGGGTTATTCCTCCCGAGGCCTCCAGGATGACCCGGTCTCGCAGGCCCATTATGGTCAGACGCTCCACCCCGGCCCGGATCTCGGAGGGGGGCATGTTGTCGAACATTATGATGTCCACCCCCAGCTCTGCCGCCCTGGTCATCTGATCCAGGTCCTCCACCTCCACCTCTATGCGCTTGGTGAAGCTGGCGGCCTTCTTGGCACTGGCAATGGCCTGCTCCAGGCCCAGGAGCTTTATGTGGTTGTCCTTGATCATCAGGGCCCCGGAGAGGTTGTAGCGGTGGGGGTCTCCGCCCCCTGCCATCACCGCCCGCTTCTCGTAGAACCGAAAGCCTGGAGTGGTCTTCCTGGTGCAGGCGACCTTTGTCCCCCCGGCTTTGAGGGCGCACTCCCGGGTGATGGAGGTAATCCCACTCATGCGGGAGAGGATGTTGAGGACCAGCCGCTCGCCCCGCAGTATCTGTCTGGCGCTTCCCCTGATGGACATGACCACCGCTCCGGCGGGGACGAACTCCCCCTCGTCGAAGAGGGCTTCGTGGGCCAGGTGAAGGTAATCCAGAATCCGGGCCGCCTCCATAAGGCCGGATATCGCGCATTCCTCCCTGGCCAGGATGTAGGCCTGGGCCTCGACCTCCGGGACGATCCGGTTCGAGTCGTCCCACTCACCCAGGTCCTCGGCCAGGAACCTCTCCACATCAGATTGAAGCATACCGCAAAAGATTTCTTCTCCAATCGATTTATAACCACCGATGGTTTTTAGAATCGGGCTCGTGGGGTGCGGTGCCATCGGCATGGAGATAGCCAGAGCACTGGACTGTGGCCAGGTCCCGGCCCGGCTGGCGGCCGTCTCCGACCGCAACCAGGAGCGGGCCAGGACTCTGATCGCCGGACTGCAGGACAGGCCGCCTATGTTGGCCCTGGATGAGCTGGTGGAGCATTCCGACCTGGTGGTGGAGGCGGCAAGCCAGGGCGCGGTCCTGGAGGTGGCCCGGGCAGCGCTCTCCCGGGGCCGGGACCTGATGATCATGTCGGTGGGGGCCCTCATGGACCCGGATCTCTTGCAGACGGTTCAGGACCTGGCAGAGGAGCATGGCTGCAAGGTCTACTTGCCCTCCGGGGCCATCTCCGGCCTGGACGGCCTGAAGTCGGCGGGGGTGGGAGAGATCAGGAAGGTGAGCCTGACCACCACCAAGAATCCGGCCGGACTGGAGGGCGCGCCCTACATCCTGGAAAAGGGAATCGACCTCCAGTCGCTGAAGGAGCCCACCCTGATCTTCGAGGGACCGGCCCGGGAGGCGGTGCGGGCCTTTCCGGCCAACGTGAACGTGGCCGCCACCCTCAGCCTGGCCTACGGCGGCCAGGTGGAGGTGCGAATCGTGGCCGATCCCCGGATAAAGGTCAACAGGCACGAGATCCTGGTGGAGGGCGATTTCGGATGCATCTCCACCCGGGTGGAAAACGTTCCCTCTCCCAGAAATCCCCGCACCAGCTTCCTGGCGGCCCTGTCGGCCATCGCCACGCTGCAGTCCATCGTCTCTCCCATCAAGATTGGGACCTGAGGCCACAGGCCATGGATCTCATGGCCCCTCCGCCTGGATGGAAGCCCGGGACCTGAAATCCGGTGTGTCACCGTGTCTTGCTGGGCCTGCAAGTCCTCCATCTTCTCCAAAATCTTCTGCAAAAAAAGGCGGCCTTGAGAATGGCTTTTGATTTTGGGCCGGAGAGGCCCCGGTGGCCTCTGGACCAGGCGGTCCGGTCTCTTTGGCGGATGCCCAAAAGGCCGTTTGCACCCGGCGCCACCAACGCCATAACCCTAAATGTCCGGGGTGTAGGGCGGGCGCTCCACCACCGGAGAGTCCTGGAACCTGGGCGGCGAGCGGGGGCGGGAGTCCCTTATCACGAACCCGCCGTTCTCGATCCTCACCGGCAGATCGTTTCTCTGGTCGTAGCTGGCGTACCTGGCCAGGTCGGCCCACAGCACGGCCACGTCCGGCTCCCATCCGCCGTAGGGCCTGATCAGGGGCCGGCTGTCGGCAGCCTCGCCGCTCCCCTTGGTGATCACGTAGGGCTGATCCCCTATTCCGTCGCCGTCCAGGTCCGATCCTCTGTAATCGCTGTAGTAGTTGCCGACGCTGGCGTTCCAGAAGTTGTGGGTCTGGTTGTCGTAGCCGCTGACGGTGTTTCCCACCAGGTTGTTGCTGTAGATCAGGTTGTTGTAGTTCTTGTCCAGCCGGATGCCGTTGGTGTTCCGGGAGATGTTGTTGCCCCACACCACGTTGAAGGCGCAGTTCCTGGTCAGCTCTATGCCGTTCAGGCTCCCTTCTGCCCGGTTCTTCAGGACCAGGTTGTAGCTGCTGTTCTCCTGCAGGCTGATGCCCACCCCGAAGCCGGTGATGATCTCGCTCCTGGAGTTGTCGTCGGCCAGGTTGTCGATGACGGTGTTGTTGTGGGATTCGGAGATCACCATGCCGTAATAGTTCTGGCTCACGGTGCTGGTCCTGATCAGGCTCTGGTTGGTCCTCCACAGAAAGATGCCCATGTTGTTCTCCCGGAGAACGCTGTCCTCCACCAGGCAGTCCTGGGAGTCCTTGAGCATGAATCCGGCGTGGGTGGTGTTCTGGACCTGGCAGCCGGAGATGTTGATCCCCCTGGCCCCCTCGGCCCACAGGCCGTACTTGGTGGACCTGAGGAAGGTGCAGCCGTCCACCTGGCAGTCCGAGCACTGCCCCAGGCTGGCTCCGGTGCCGCAGGTATCAAATGTGCATCCCTGGAGGTCGATCTCGCTGCATCCCCGGGCCAGCACCCCCACCTCCGCACCCTTCACCGTGACCCCGGATAAGGTCACCCCGTTAGATTTGATCAGGATGGCGGCATTGGGAAGGTTGAGTTCCAGGGCCCCAGGGCCCAGTGCGCTGCTCTCCACCGTCCTTCCCGTGGGCTGGAACCGCTCCATGTAGTAGTCGAACTTGGCGGTGGGATTCCTGGGTGTGCCAAGGATGCTCAGGCCGGTGATGTTCACCCCGCTGGAGAGAATGGTCACCGCCGGCTCCTGAATGCCCACCTCGATGTACGCCCCGCCGGCCAGGATGGTAAGAGGCCTGTCCACGGAGAATGAGCTGTACCTGCCTGCAGGCACGACTACGGTATCCCCGGGGGCCGCTCCATTGACCGCAGCCTGCAGGTCGGCCCCGGCCTGGATCACCGCGCCGGAGGATGAGCCGCACAGGCAGAGGGCCAGCAGAAGGAGCGCGGCCAGGGAGAGGCACAGGATGCCGCTACGCTGACCGCCGGGCTGGCTGGAACGGGCGGATGGGCGGCGTGGACTGTACATCAGCATCCTCAGTGCCGGAAGTGGCGCATGCCGGTGAAGATCATGGCCATTCCGTGTTCGTCGGCGGCATCGATCACTTCCTGATCCCGGATGGAGCCGCCGGGGTGAACCACGGCCGTCGCTCCGGCCTTGAAGGCCTGGTCCAGACCGTCCCGGAAGGGGAAGAAGGAGTCGGTGGCGGCCACGGTGCCCCGGGTGTCCAGGCCGTGCTCCAGGGCCTTCTCCGCCCCGAACTTGGCCGCGTCCACCCGGCTGACCTGGCCGGTACCAATGCCGATGGTCCTGCTGTCAGTGGTGTAGACCAGGGCGTTGGACTTGACGTACTTTGTGACCTTCCAGGCGAACCTCAGGGCCCGGTTCTCCGCGTCGCTGGGAGCCCTCCTGGTGACCACCTTCCACTCCTTTATGTCGCCGGTGTCGTAATCCTGCAATAGAATGCCGCCGAAGATGCAGCGCGAGCCGCAGCCCTCGAATATCTTCTCCTTTTTCTGCAGCAGGTCACCGATGTCCAGTATGCGGCGGTTGGGCTTGCCGCTGGTGAGCATCTCCAGGGCCTCTGGCTCGTATCCCGGGGCCAGCAGGACCTCGATGAAGCTGTCGCCGATAGCCCTGGCTGTGGCCACGTCCACCCTGCGGTTGAAGCCGAAGACCCCGCCGAAGGCCGACTTGGGGTCGGTGGCAAAGGCGTGCCTGTAGGCCTCTTCCAGGGTGTCTCCGTAGGCCACCCCGCAGGGATTGGTGTGCTTGACGATGACCGAGAGCGGTCTTCTGTCCGGCACCCCGTCGTACTCCGACAGATCTACCAGCATCTCCAGGACGGCCTCGGCGTCCACCACGTTGTTGTAGGACATGGCCTTGCCGTTCAGCTTGGCTGCCTGGTGCAGCCCCAGGCCTCCCGGCCTGCGGTACAGAGCCGCCCTCTGGTGCCAGTTCTCGCCGTAGCGGAGGTCCTGGACTTTCTCGAAGGCATTTACCAGATACTGTGCCCTAATGCCGTCTCCCTGAAGAGCCGCCAGGTCCCTGGCGTCGGCCTCGATGCATCTGAACAGGGCGCTGGCTGCCAGCCTTCGCCGGGTGTCCTCAGATACTCCGCCGGTTCTCCGGAGTTCATCCAGAACTTCAGATGTGCTTGTTGTGCCATTTAGCAGACAGCCGCCGGAATTGGCGGCCAGCCGAATCGCAGCTCTGCCCGAAGGTGTTGAATCGTAAGCAGAATCGATAACGAATAGGCTTTCAGACCAGTTGCCGTCATCGGAAGCAAGTTCTTTTATAGACGGCTGGCTGGAGGAGATGTCCAGGCCGATCTGTGACAGATCGCGGACCAGGTCTTCGACCTCAGGAGACGCCATGGACAGAACAAAGGCTTGTCTGATCTTCATGGAACCTCACATACTGCTGTCGTCACATTATTTCAACTTATGGATCGAAGGCCGGAAGGACGACGGGGCCGGCAATCAATAAAAAATGTGGAAAAGAACTATTTATTAAATTTGCTGTAACTATTAATACTGGTTATTAATAAACTAATATTGGTAATATTAACTGCAATTAATATTTTTCCGGGGCACATCCGGCCCCCATCCGTTCCCAGCGCCCCGGTCCCTGGAAGGGCAGGAGAGTCCCATCGTGTGGCCTAGCTTTTTAAGGTTGCAGTGACGAATTTCTCCCATGAAGCAGGACATCAGGGATGCGGTGGAGGATCATCCTGATGGAGTGACCATCCGCTTCGAGGTGGTTCCAGGCTCGGCCAGGCTGCTCCTGCCTTCAGGCTTCAACCCCTGGCGACGATCCATGGAGGCAAAGCTCACCGAGCGGGCGGAGCACGGCCGGGCCAACCGGCAGCTGGTGGAGGAGACGGCCAGGGTTCTCGGGATCTCCGCCTCCCAGGTGGAGGTGATGAGCGGCCATAAGTCCTCCCGAAAGGTGCTGCTGGCCAGAGGCCTGGACGTGGACCGGGCGGTCCGCATGCTCTATGCAGGTCAGGGGCCATGAAGCCGGACCGGGGCGGCCGGGTCAGGTGCACCTACGACATGGAGGGCCTGGAGGAGCTGATCTCCTCCCTGCTGGAGGCATCGGAGCGGGGGGCGGCCATCATCGTGGAGGGGATTCGTGACCGCCGGGCCCTTCGCTCCCTGGGGGTGAGGGGGCCGGTGATCCTGGCCTCCCGTCATCCCGCCCTGAACCTGGCGGAGGAGGTGGCCCGCCAGTACGACGAGATCGTGGTCCTCACCGACTGGGACGACAAGGGCGAGGAGATGGCCCGCAATCTGGAGCAGCACCTGCAGTGGGCCCGGGCCCACGCCGACCTGGAGATCAGGAGCCGGCTGAAGAAGCTGGTGCGTAAGGAGATCAAGGACGTGGAGAGCCTGAGCATCTACGTGGAGCGGGTGCGGGAGCAATATGGCACTTAGAATCGCAGTGACCGGGAATCCCGGGGTGGGGAAGTCCACCCTGGTGCAAAGGGCAGTACAGGGCTACAGGGGGAAGGTGGGTGGCGTCCTGGCCAGGGACAGGCGGTACAAGGACCGCAGGATCGGCTTTGAGCTTCTGGACCTGGGCTCTGGGGCGGTGGGCATCCTGGCGGACGAGAGGGGAACCGGCCCGCAGCTAGGCAAGTACCGGGTCAATCCGGAGGACCTGGACCGGGTGGGGGCCAGGGCCGTGGAAGACGCGCTGCAGGCGGACCTGATCGTGGTGGACGAGGTAGGGCCCATGGAGCTCACCTCCCGGCGCTTCGCGGCGGCGGTGGAGAAGGCCCTGGCCTCGGACCGGCCCATGCTGGTGGTGCTGCACCAGTGGTCGCAGCACATCCTGGCCCGAAAGATCAGGAGCAGCTTTCGGGTGGTGACGGTGACCCCGGAGAACCGGGACCTTCTGACCAGGGAGATCTCGGAGGAGATCCGAAAGCTGAAGAAATCCTGAGGGGCGGGATCTCCGGATCGGCTCATCGATGCATATCGAAATATATATCTGGTCTCCGGGACCAGAGTCCTGGTGATCGACATGGGAAAAATTACCGCCGCCTTTCTTTCTTTGCTGGTCCCCGGCCTCGGGCAGTTCTATGCCGGACGCCTGTGGCGTGGGGTGCTGATATTCCTGTTGACTGCCCTGGTGGGCCTGATCACCATGGGGGTTGGGCTGCCCCTGATGTGGATCGTGGCCGTGGTGGACGCCTACATGGTCTACGGGAAGGACTGACGGCAGACGGTTGGGCTGCCCAACCCCGCCCGGGAAGTTCTTCTTTCAGGTGCTCAATTTTTAAGGATTCAGCGCAGAGTGGGTTCCTGGGAGCAGGATGTCAGAGAAAAAGATGATAGAGGTCTGCCCGGTCTGCGGCAGCAGCGAGCTGTACTATGAGGTGGGCGGCTACACCGGCAAGCTCTACCACTGCAAGGACTGCAACTACCTGGGGGCCCTGGTGGTGGAGGCCGACGAGGAGCTGATCAAGGCCATAAAGGAGGATTACGAGAGGCAGAAGGGAAAGTAAGAAGGCTGTTATTTAGCCCTGGCCCAAGGTGGCGGCCTGGCCTGCTGTGCTTTTTTTCTCCGGCCCGGGGCCCTGAGCCGCCGTTTGCCAAAAAGATCCGGCTAGCATATCCGGCCGGCATCGCCCAGGCGGGCCCTGGAGTCGTGCCCTCCCTCAACCCCCGGGTTCGAGGCCTGATGAAAAACCTCTGGGAAATGAAAACAAAATAGAAGCGGGGCAGAGGGCTGCCGGAAAGACGGGAATGGCGGGGGACTTCTCAGGCCCCGCCGTGCAGCTCCTGGAGCTGGGTGATCTTATGCAGCTCCTGCTTGAGGGATTCGGGAAGCCCCTTGATCTCCACGTCCAGGAATCCCCGGACGATCACTCCGGTGGCCTGGTCCATGGACAGCCCTCTGGCCATCAGGTACTCCAGCTCCTCCTCGGAGATCTTTCCCACCGCCGCCTCGTGGGACATGTCCAGTCCGCCGCAGCGGCCGTCCAGCTCCGGGATGGAGTAGATGCGGCCCCGGTCGGAGAGGATCAGGCCCACGCACTCCAGGTGGGCTTTTACGTCCGGGACCTCGCCCACCATCCGGCCCCGGGCGATGATCTCTCCGCCCACGGACACGGCCCGGGAGACGGAGTCGGCGCTGGTCTGGGGTGCCCGGAGGATGACCTCCGAGCCGATATCGATGTTGCCCTGGTTGGAGTAGAGCACGCTGTTGAAGCTGGCCACTGCCCCTCTGCCGTCCAGGATGGCCGTGGGGTAGGTCTGCAGGGTCTTGACCGGGCTTAGGCAGACGTAGTTGTTGGAGAGGGACCCGCCCTCCTCGATGTGGATCTTGGTCCGGGGCCTCACCTCCACCTCCTTTCCCCAGTTGTGGATCATGGTGAAGCTGACGTGGGCTCCCTTCTTGATGTAAAACTCGGAGACCCCCAGGTGCAACCCCCGCTGGACGTGGGAGGGGGTGGTGCAGCCGGTGATGACGTGAAGCTCAGACCCCTCCTCGGCGATCACGATGTTGTGCACCCGCTGGTTCAGGTTGCTCTGGCCAAGATACATGCAGCTCTTGAGGGGAAATACCGTTTTGGCTCCCGGCTTTGCCCGGATGAAGTAGCCTGCCGGCGGATACTGGGCCACGTCGGCGGTGTACTTGTCCTGGTCCACGGGAACCAGCTTCCACCAGTAGTCCTTCAGCCAGTCGTAGTTCTTCAAAGCGGTGGCGATGTCCAGAAACTCGATGCCCTCCATGTTGGAGTCCACGTGGATCGGGGTCTGGTCGACCTGGACGTAGGTGCCTCCCGACTCCGTGTCCAGGCTCACTCCCACGTTCAGGGCGGCCTTCCTCACGTCCTCGGGCAGCAGATCCAGGTCCTCTATCTCGCTGTGGGGACTGGCCTCCTGCTCGTAGCTCTCCAGGTCTACGTCTGTGCCCAGAGCGGCTTTCTTGTCCCTGGCCTTCCTGGCCCGGTCCTCTAGATCTGACATAGGCATGCTGCGCACCTCTCGTATCCGCTCTTCTTGATCTCGTCGAGTATCTCCCTGGGATCGCCGCTGCAGATGACCGTGCCCTCTATCATCACGTGGGCCTTGTCGGTCTTCATGTAGTCCAGGATGTGGCCGAAGTGGGTGATGATGATGCCCGACTTGGTCCGCTTGCTGGGCTTGATGTCCTTTTGAGTTATGCGGGTTATGGCCTTCCCGATGAGCTTGATGTTCTCAAGGTCTACCCCGGAGTCCGGCTCGTCCAGCATCACGAAATCCGGCTGCTGGGCTAAAAGCTGGACCATCTCCGACCGCTTGACCTCCCCGCCGGAAAAGCCCCGGTTGACGTCCCGGTCGGCGAAGTCCATGAGATCCATCTCCGTCAGCAGATCGTCGGCATCGGCCTGGGGATTGCACAGCTTGATCAGGTCCCTGAGCTTTAGCCCCCTGATGGCCGGAGGATGCTGAAACGCTATGCCTATGCCCTTCTTCGCCCTCTCGTACATGGGCAGGTCAGTGATGTCCTCGCCCTTGAAACGTATCCTGCCGCCGTCTACCTGGTACCTGGGAATCCCTGCGATGGTGTTCAGCAGCGTGGTCTTGCCGCATCCGTTGGGTCCGAAAAGGGCATGGGTCTCCCCCTCGCTCACCTTAAGGTTCACGTTCTTCAGGACGCGCTTGCCGCCGATGCTGACCGAAAGATCTTCAATCTCCAGCAGCCCGATCACCTCTGATTGGGGGGTTCTCCCTCTCCCTATTTCCCTTTTACGCCGGGGGATCGGCCGGAAAAACAATATACGGATGAAGTCTTCTATCCAGCATGATCAAGGGGCGAGCATGGATCTTCGGCGACGATGTGGACACCGACGTCATCATTCCCGGCAAGTACCTGCGCACCAAGGACGCCAGCCTATGGGCCTGCCATGCCATGGAAGGCCTGGACCCGGAGTTCTCGAAGAAGGTGAAGCCAGGGGACGTCATCGTGGCCAGGAACAACTTCGGCTGCGGGTCGTCCCGGGAGCAGGCCCCGGTGGCCCTGAAGGGGGCGGGGATCTCCTGCGTGGTGGCCAGGTCCTTTGCCCGGATATTCTTCAGAAACGCCATAAACGTGGGCCTGCCGGTGGTGGAGGCGGACGTCAGATGCGAGGAGGGCGACGTGGTGGAGGTGGACCTGTCCCGGGGTCTGGTCCGGGTGGGAGGCGTGGAGCACCAGGGCACCAGGCTTCCCGACTTCCTGCAAGAGATCCTGGAGGACGGGGGGCTGGTTGCCCATCGCAGGCGGGAGAAGGGTGATATTTCCTGAGGATTACAAGCTGGTAGGGGTGACCCGGGAGATATCGCCCCGGGACCCCGTCTACTTCTCCACCCAGTATCTGATCGTGCTGGGGGAGGAGAGGGCCCTTTACCGGGTGGCCAGCTCCGGCCAGGGATTCATGCGCATGGCCACCTCCTGGGAGCTTCTGGCCTCGGGGGCCCAGGTGGCGGCGCATGAAGGGAAGGTGGACACCCGGAACCGGGCCCTGCTGATCGAGCTGGCGGCAGAGCGGTGCCGGGGCCAGGTGAACACGGTGCTCTTCATGGGGCCGGACGAGCACATAACCTTCGTCCACCAGCCGGACCTCTCGGCCATCCTGGAGATAGAGGTGCTGGACGTGGCCCCTCCCGACCCTCCCTGGCTGACCTACGTCCTGAGACGGCTGGAGGAGAGCGGCGTCTTAGGGGACCTGACCGTCCGCTTCGTGCACCGGGTGCAGGACTTGAGGCAGTTCGACGGAGAGCGGGTTTACTTCCCCTGCCGGGCCTCCGGCCTGGGGCGCTCCCTGGACTCGGACCGGGTCACGGTTGACGACCCCCTGATCGTGGGCTGCGAGGTGTCCAGGGAGATCTTCCTGGCCACCTGCCCGGGCAAAGAGCACCGGTTCGTGAACATCTGCCCGGTCTCAGGTGACCTGCAAGAGCCCCAGGGGCCCTTCATCACCCGCTGCTGCCGGTCGGAGAGACGGGGGCTGAAGGCGAAGGGCGGCCATCAGGGCGTGGTGGTCCACTGGGGCGACGGACCCCATGAGGTGGAGGAGGCGGTTAGATGTCTGGCAAGAGAACTGAGGTCGCGGTAATTCCCGGAGACGGGATTGGGCCGGAGGTAATGGAGAGCGCCCTTGGAGTGCTGGAGGCGGTGGGGGCGGATGTGGAGCAGGTGCCCTTCGAGGTGGGCTTTGGGCGGTGGAAGCGCACCGGGGAGGCCCTGAGCGCCGAGGACCTGGAGTCCATAAAGCAGTGCGACTGTGTCCTCTTCGGGGCCATCACCACCCCCCCGGACCCCAAATACAGGAGCGTTCTTTTGCGGCTGAGAAAGGAGCTGGACCTCTTCGCCAACATCCGCCCCTTCTCGTCCTCCCGCCTGGACCTGATCGTGGTGCGGGAGAACACGGAGGGCCTCTACTCGGGGATTGAGGTGCTGGGGGAGGAGGAGTGCCGGACGGTGAGGGTGATCACCAGGAGAGGCTCGCGGAGGATAGCGGAGAGGGCCTGTCTCCTGGCCTCCCGCCGCCGGCGGCTGACCATCGTCCACAAGTCCAACGTCCTCAAGAGCGACATCCTGTTTCTGAAGACCTGCCGGGAGGTGGCGGAGAGCCTGTCCGTTCCCCACGACGACCTGCTGGTGGACGCTGCCGCCTACCACCTGGTCATGAGGCCGGAGCGGTTCGACGTTATCGTGACCACCAACCTCTTCGGCGACATCCTGAGCGACCTTTGCGCCGGCCTGGTGGGGAGCCTGGGACTGTGCGCCAGCGCCAACCTGGGAGAGAGCCGGGCCCTGTTCGAGCCCATTCACGGCTCCGCCCCGGACATCGCCGGCCAGGGCATCGCCAATCCGGTGGGAGCGGTTCGGAGCGCAGCCATGATGCTGGACTGGCTGGGCCAGGCGGAGAAGGCCCGGGCCATCGAGGCGGCGGTGGGCCGGGCCCTGGAGGGTGGGGTGAAGACCCCCGACCTGGGGGGGAGCAGCAGCACCCGCCAGGTGACGGAGGAGATAGTCAGGCAGATCGATTCAGCCCGGAAAATCTGAATCTGGAGGGACTGAGTTAAAAGAGACCCGAGGTAAGAGGACGTGGATTTAAGAGTACTGAGGAGTTCATAGTGCACGATCCCACGATCTCTTGCCTTGTCATTTCGTCCTCGTCGTTTCTTCCCTGTCATTCCTTTTATCTGCCCATCTGCTACTCCATCTGCTACTCCATCTGCACTTCCTGTCTTATCTGCTCCCCGTCCGCCAGCCCCGGGCAAAATTAATATACTATCTCAATATATCGTAATGTTAATGAAGCTCCAGTCTGCGGAAGTCGTCGATGGGATAGGCCTGGCAGAGGGGAGGATTCAGTTGCGGGGTGGGATGATGAAGGCTTTGGGGATGGCTTTGGCCTTGCTGCTTATGGCTTCTTTCGCCAGTGGCTACCCCCTGTACGGGGGCAACGGTGACGTCAACTGTACGATCTACGGGGCGTACAAGGGTTCTCTCAATCCGGGGGACTCAAACTATGAAAAGAATATGATTCTGTATATCGACCTGGGCCTCTACGGCCAGAACTCCAGCCGTCCCAGGCCGGCGCCTGCTCGATGTATCCTGGTGGACGGAAACGACCGGGTCTACAATGCCAACTCGGAGCTGGGACGGGAACTCCAGGCCGGACGGACCATACTCGGCTTCACCGTCCCCAAAGAGGCCATCATCAAGCGTCTGATAATCGATCCCCGGGTGGGTGGCGGGGAGAGGTTCACCGTGGACTGGGATGCGCTGCCTCAGGCCTCCAACGACAACGCCACCTTCACCTACTACGGAGTGGTGGGGTTCAGGACGGAGACCACCCGCAAGTACGTATCCTTCGACATAGGGGTAACCAACAACGACAGCAAGGTGTTGACCGTCCATCCTTCGGACTTCGTCTTGCTGGACCAGTGGGGCTGGGTCTACCAGTGCCACGAGGGGTTCGAGCCGATGGAGCTGCGCTCCAATCAGTCCATGAGAAACAGGCTGTACTTCACCGAGATGTCGCCCCTGAGCCGGCCGGTCCAGCTCGTCTTCAACAGCACCACCCCTCTGATCATCGTCCTGGACGACGGCCTGATCGGATCGGCAGGCGCGCTGGAGGGGGGAACGGTGGCGGGCTATTCCGGCTCCCCCTGCAGCTCCCGGGGGGCTGCCCCGGCGGAGGCCGTTCCCGATCCCAACTCGGTGAAGGGCAAGGTGGCCGCGGCCAGGGAGAGGCTGTCCTCGGTTGGAGAATGAAAAAGAGCTGGACGGATGATGGATCTCCGGCCAGGCCCCCCGGCGGGGCCTCTGTGAAAAGAGCCCTCGCAGTCGATCCACCCCCTTTTCCGGCCGGGCCCGGCCATTCTCCTTGCCTGGGGTGGGCTGAAGGGAGCTATGCCATCTCCACTGCCCCCCACAGCTTCCATCTCGGCTGCTCCATCCGTCTTTATCCATGCAACATCATCTGCGCTACACCATCTGCGCTACACCATCTCCTGTCCACCCAGGTAAGATCCGTGCCAGTTGTGGACCCACACCTCTCCGGTGTAGGCGTTGACGCTGAGCATGCCCTCGATCTCCTGCCGGCCGAAGTCGAAGGTGTAGTAGCCGGGGAAGGCCTGGCCCTCCATCACCGTTGAGCCTGGCAGGAAGCCGGCCAGGAACTGTCCGGCCAGGCCGGAGGCGGCGGTCTGGTCGTATCTGATGTCTCCCTCCGACTGCCAGCTTCCGTAGCGGGAGTTCCACATGACGTTGGGCCCCGGCTCAGGGTAGACCAGGCCGGAATATCTGTCCACCAGGACCTCGGCCAGCCCCTCTCCTGAATCCGGATCGACCATCTGGGCGTAGTAGTTGCTGGTGAAGGCCATGAAGTCGTCGACCTCCACTGCTGAGCCGTAGCGGGCGGAGTAATCCTTCAGGCTCTGCATGGCCACCTCCGGGCTTGTCGGCTTATCCTGGGGGGAGTAGACGGCCATCATGTTTCCCATTCGGTTTCCCATCATGCCCTGCCCCAACTGGGGGCCCATCATCCCCGGGCCGTAGCCGGAGCCCTGCCAGTTGGAGCCGTAGTTGGAGGCAGGGCTGTACATGGGGCGAAAGGCAATGACCGCCAGGAGGAAGACGGCCACGATGCCAATGGCAATAGGTATATTTTTATTCATCTAATTTCACCTCAAGGGGAAAAATCTTGAATTCTCCTTCATTTCTGCTGGAAGTTAATTATAACGATTAAAGCTATTTTTAACTTCCGTCCGGCAGCCAGGGGCAATACGTCGATTCTGTTTAATCCCGGCATGCGGCAATATCATTCCAATTATCGCCCCCATATCCTTCCAGCATCCTTCCGGCATCGTCCCTGAATCGTACATGCATCGTACCTGCATCGCAGCCGTCCCGGCCGGCCTCCCAGGATTTCGATTTTTCAGGGACCGGGGCGGCGGCATATGTGAAAACTCTTTATAGTCATAATGATCACAAATTATATCCATGTTTGTTCCTCAAAGGCTTTTTCTCACCAAGGGCATTGGCATTCACAAGGACCGGCTGGCCTCCTTTGAGCTGGCCTTGAGGAATGCGGGAATCGAGAAATGCAACCTGGTAACCGTCTCCAGCATAATTCCCCCCAACTGCAAGATAGTCCCCAAGGCCGAGGGATTGCCCATCCTGGAGCCCGGACAGATAACCTTCTGCGTCCTGGCCAGGAACGACACCAACGAGCCCAGCCGGCTCATCTCCTCGGCCATCGGGGTGGCGGTGCCCAAGAGCGGCAGCTACGGATACCTCTCCGAGCACCACTCCTACGGGGAGACGGCCAAGAAGTCCGGAGATTACGCCGAGGATCTGGCGGCCACAATGCTTGCCACCACCCTGGGAGTGGAGTTCGACCCGGAGAAGGCCTGGGACGAGAGAAAGCAGATCTACAAGGCCAGCGGCCACATCATCAAGACCACCAACATCTGCCAGTCGGCAGAGGGAAACAAGGACGGTCTGTGGACCACGGTGGTCTCGGCAGCGGTATTTGTGGAGTGACCGCCCCTCTGGCCCCCAGGCGGCCAAAGACGGCTCCCCCCTCTTTTCCCCAATCTTTCCCCTGTCTTTCTCAGTCTTTCCCTAACTTTCCCTGGCCCGATCCCCCCAGGCCCCGGGCCCCTTGAATATACTGAGAACTTCGGAGGCAGGCGGACGAAATCCTTTAGTACATAGCTGCCCATGCCATTTGATTGGTTGGGGGCGGTTTGATCAGATTCAATCCTCTGTGGATAGTGATCCTGCTGGCTGTGTCCATGACTGTCCAGGGGGCCACCGTAAATGTAGACGTTCAGGGCCAGGGCTACCGGAGCATCCAGGAGGCCATCGATGCTGCCGGGCCCGGGGACATCATTGTGGTGGCCAGCGGCACCTATCCCGGCTCCCTGGATGTGGATAAGACTGTGATCCTGAGAGGGGTGGACAGCGGGGCCGGTCGGCCGGTGGTGGACGGAGAAGGAAACGGCAGCGCCGTCACCATCATGGCGGATGGCGTGGTCCTGGAGGGCTTTTCGATCTGCAACGCTGTCGGCGGCCAGGAGTCGGGAATAAGGGTCCTCTCCAGC
>JAAEEW010000184.1 GCA_013415595.1 Methanosarcinales archaeon
AGGCTCCTCCAGCTTGTTGCCGGTGATGGTCATCTCGATTTGCTCGTTGCCCAGGTTGTCGTCGATGTCGTAAAAGAGTCCAGAGAAGCTCATGGGAGTCCAGGTGACAGTTGTGCCGTCAATAACTGCCTGAACAGCGCCCCTCAGCCTGTAGTCTCCGGGCTCGGTGATCTCCTTGTATATATAGAACCGAAGGGGATTATAATCGGATATATCATATTGGTCGGCAGTCTTGATGTGGATGCCCATCATCAGGGTGGTGTCCTTGTTCTTGCTCAGGGTGATGGCATTGTACTTGTTGTCCATGACAATGCCTTCAGATGAGACTGACGACACTCTCATCTTGTCGTATTCAGAGTCCATTTCCACTTCCACTGGAGAACTGGATAGCTGGAAGATTCCGTCGATCTTGCAGAAGGTGCCGTTATCCAGAAATATCGGCTCCTGAAATGGGCTGCTATTATTGGAATGCCAACCGCCTTGCCCATATCGGCAGCATACACATAGGTATCAGACGCCATTAAAGAGACTCTATCCACATTCGCCCCGTTTTGCAGCAGCTCGACAAGGATGCCCTGGCCATCGTCTCCCACCGTCGCTCTCAATGAGTAGCCGTCTTCCAGGTCCATGGGCTCGTCGAACTTTAAAATCCTCTCCTCTGCGTCATCAATCAAAATCCTTGTCAATCGACCATTGACCAGGAGGTCCCTGGATCTGGCAATTGATGTAAAAGCATCATCCACATCTGCATACCCGGCGAAGTACTTCTCCCCCAGGAAGCCTATGGCATAGTAACTTCCCCAGTCAATGAACTCGAAATCAGTCTCTTGAGTTCGGGTCATGTATTTGACGCCGTTAGGCTCCTCCAGCTTGTTGCCGGTGATGGTCATCTCGATCTTCTCGTTGCCAAGCCCATCGTCGATGTCGTAGAAGAAGCCGGGAAAGTTCTGGGGGTACCAGGCCACAGCAGCTCCGTCGACAACTGTCTGAACTTCGCCCCGAACCTCGGCTTTTTCAGCAGCGTTTGAAGACATTAAACATATTATTAATATTATGATAATAGTAAAAATTCTATTCGCATAAGACATGGACACAACTCCTGCGCCCCCCTCAGGGCGGGAATGACTGCATCATGCTGGAGGTTTTTTGCAGAGAAAAGTCTTCCGGTAATCCCCAAACATTTTGGATTGTGACCTTAGGATTATAAAAATTCAGGGCTTATCTCCCCACCCTGACCATGGCCGGAGCGCCCTGGTCGCCGCTTGCCGGCCGGCTCTTGCCCAGCACCGCCTGCCGGGGGGCCTGATTTGCGTCCGCCACCTGGACGCCGGAGGATTCTATGGCCTCCGTTGTGTCCTGGGAGGCGCCCAGTCCCCGGCCCTGCATCAGGCGGTCGATCTCCTGGTCGATGGCCGAGGAGATGGTGAAGACGGCATCCAGGGAGCTGTCGAAGCCCTCCTCTCCGGCGTGGCGGCCGTCCCGGACCTGGACGGAGATCCGGTACTCTCCGGGCAGGCTCTCCGAGGTGTCCCAGCTCCAGTTACGGGAAGCGGTCCAGCCGGTGACTGCCTGGCCGTTTTGCAGGAAGCGGTAAAGCACCGCGTCCTCCGGATCCTCGGCCACCGCCGTCCAGGTTATGAGGGTGCCCCGGGTCTGGGGGCTGACCGGATCGGCCAGCAGCTCGGTGAGGCTCGGCGGCTGGTTGGCCGGCTCCGGGGGCTGGCTATCCCCGGCCTGCTCTTCCTCCACGCCCTCCGCCTCCACGGGCACCTCCTCCTCCATCTCCAGGGCGCCGCCGGTGGCTGCCAGGCCTGACGCTTCCACCTGCACCTCCTCCGCGGGGGCGATGAGGCGGAAGGTGGAGCTCAGGGCGCTGTCAAAGCCATCCTCGCCGGCATGGCTGCCGTCCCGGGCCCAGGCTAAGATCTGGTGCTCGCCCGGCTCCAGGCCCTCCGTCTGCCACACCCAGATGGGGGAGGGCGACCAGGAGGTGGCCGGCTGGCCGTCGACTGCGAACCGGTACAGAACTGTATCCTCAGGATCCTCTGCGCCCGCGGTCCAGGTGATCCTGGCCCCGGCCGGCTGCGGCGAGGCGGGATCGGGAGTCAATCCCTCCAGAACCGGGGGCTGGTTGTCGGAGCTGATGACGAAGGGGGTCTCCATCCAGCCGTCGTTCTCGTTCGCCGGTGCGTGGTTCCCGTCCCGGACCC
>JAAEEW010000185.1 GCA_013415595.1 Methanosarcinales archaeon
AGGCCCCGGTGGCCTTTCCTCCCGAGTACCTGAAGAACACCCTGGGAGAGGTGGTGAGCCAGGCCGGGCTATGCCAGCTTCGCATCGCGGAGACGGAGAAGTACGCCCACGTGACCTACTTCTTCAACGGCGGCCGGGAGAAGCCGAGTCCCGGGGAGGACCGGGTGCTGATACCCTCACCCAGGGTGGCCACCTACGACTTAAAGCCGGAGATGAGCGCGCCGGAGGTGACAGAGGCCGTCCTGGAGAAGATCCGGTCACAGACCTACGACCTGATCGTGCTCAACTTCGCCAATCCGGACATGGTGGGCCATACCGGCATCTATCAGGCGGCGGTGAAGGCAGTGGAGACCGTGGACCGGTCGGTGGGCCAGGTGGTGGACCTGGTGCTGTCCTCAGGCGGCGCGGCCCTGGTCACCGCCGATCACGGCAACGCAGAGAAGATGGCGGATGCCGCGACCGGCCAGCCCCACACTGCCCACACCACCAACCCGGTGCCCTTCATCCTGGCCATGGAGGGGCCTCGCCCGTCTCTTCGCAGTCAGGGCATCCTGGCAGACGTGGCCCCCACCATACTGGACCTCCTGGGGCTGGAAAAGCCCGCCGAGATGTCCGGCCGGTCAATCATAGCACATCAAACATAGCACATCCATGATATCACGTCCATCATAGTCGAAAGATAGCTGACCGGTGGTCAAGCAATAAGCTAAAGTCACAGGCCGAAGATAGACTCACCAGGATTTATGAAGCAGCGTTTGGAACTCATCAAAAGGTACCTGAAGGTCACCCGGGCTTACGAGATCGCCCGCCGGCTGTTCGTGATGAATGCCTTCGACGGCGTCCTGACCATCATGGGAGTGGTAATGGGAGCCCACCTCTCCGGGGTGGCCAATCCCAACATCGTGATAACTGCCGGGATAGGCGGCAGCGTGGCCATGGGAATATCGGGGATGAGCGGAGCCTACATGGCCGAGCGGGCCGAAAGAATGAGGGACCTGAAGAAGCTGGAGCTGGCCATGCTCACCCATCTGGACGAGACCCATGTCGCCCGGGCCTCCCGGGTGGCCACCATAATCATCGCCCTGGTGGATGGGATCAGCCCCGCCCTGTGCGCCTCGGTGCTCATACTGCCCTACCTTCTGGTGCCGGCCATCAGCATGGATATGGCCTTCTACACCTCCATAGTCTCCGGGCTGGGAGTGCTCTTCCTTCTGGGAACCTTCCTGGCCAAGATCAGCGAGGAGAACCTGATCCGGGCAGGGATGCAGATGGTGGCGGTGGGCCTGGTGACCATCGTGGTGGTGAGCTTTTTGATCGGATCCGGATGACCTCTTGTTCGATCGGTTTCATCGGATCCGATAATTTCACGGATTTTCTCTGGCAGGGCCTTGAAGCTCAGGAGAGGGCAGAGGTCCAGCGTCCCGGTTGGAGCCCGGGCGGACCTTCCAGGGCAAAGAAGCATTTAAGAGGTCTTGCCCCAAGATGCAGTGCATGAAGCTGGAGACCGTAAACCGATACCTCGAGTCTCATCAAGACCATCTGATGGATCTGCTGCGAGAGCTCATATCGTTCAAGACGGTAGCTCCGCCGGGAAGCTACTATCAGGAGGTGGTGGACTATCTGGTCCCCATTTTCAAGGAGATGGGATTCAAGACCGAGAAGCTGATCATGCCCGGTGAGGTCTTCCTGGAGAAGTGCACCGATCCCCGGCTGGTGGGGGACAGGGTGAACCTGAGGGCCAGCCTGGACGTGGGGGCCAAAGAGACGCTGATAATCTACACCCATCTGGACGTGGTCCCTCCCGGCGACAACTGGTCTACAGACCCCTTCACCGTCCAGGTCAAAGAGGGAAGGGTTTACGGTCGGGGGGTCTCCGACTCCAAGGGCGCGGTGGCGGGAATGATCGCCGCTTTGCAGGCGGTCCGGAAGCACGAGTGGCCCAGGTACAACCTGCAGATACTCCTGACCACCGACGAGGAGGTGGGCGGCTACTCCGGCCTTTGCTACTTCGCCGACGTGGGCCTGATCAAAGGGGACAAGATGCTGTGCATGGACGGCTTCTCCGACGACGTGGTGGTGGGGTCCAACGGCATCATCACCTGGGAGGCGACGGTCCAGGGGAGAGCGGCCCACAGCGGCAGCAGCTTCCTGGGGGTCAACGCCATCGAGAAGGCCATACCCATCATGGATGCCCTGATGAAGCACAAGAAGGACGTGGAGTCCAGGAGGTCCACCCTGGCGGCCAGCTCCGCCCTGCGGGAGATGGGGATCACCAGGATGAGGCCGGTCCTGAACATCAACATGATCAAAGGGGGCATCAAGGAGAACATAGTCCCGGAGATCTGCGTGATGCGGGGCGACCGGCGGGTGATACCGGAGGAGACCATGGAGGGGGCGGCCGAGGAGCTGGAGAAGCTCATAGCCGGGCAGGAGGCGACCCTCAGCATCTGGCCGGGCTATCCGCCCATGAGGGTCAATCCCGATCACCCCTGGGTTCACGAGGTCATGGACGCGGTGGAACAGATCACGGGGAGCAGGCCGCAGATCGCCGGCTCCCACGGCAGCCTGGACCAGGCCTACGCCTTCGACGTGACCCGCATCCCGGCGGCGGTCTACGGGGTGGGACGACAGCTGGAGAGCAACGCCCACGGGGCCGACGAGAACGTCCGCCTCTCCGACCTGGTCAACTACAGCAAGTTCATCGCCGCCCTTATCGTGTAGGTGAGTTTGAAGGCAATTTCCGTTGTCGGTCCCCACAAATCGGGAAAGACCACTCTGGTGACGGCCCTGGTGAGGGCTCTTGCCGAGCACGGCCGGGTGGGGACCATCAAGCACATGCCCGGCCACCCCATGGACCAGGGGGACACCGGGCGCCATTTCCAGGTCGGGGCATCGGTGGTCATGGGCCTGGGCCAGGCCTGCATGAGGCTATGCCGGGAGTGGACTCTGGAGTCGGCACTGCAGGACCTGGAGGAGAGCGGCATGGACTACGCGATAGTGGAGGGATTCAAGAACAGCGCCCTCCCCAAGATCGTGCTGGGGGGAATCAAAGTCACCAATGCGGTAAGGGAGCTGAACGTATCCCAACTGGACGAAGATACGGTGAAAGAGCTGGCGGAGATGGTGATGCAAATGGAGGACTATTGAGATGGGCAAATACTAATGGTATCGCTATTCTTCCGGAGACGGTGATCAGGATTCAATTCAGTTTTTCAGCGATCCAATAAAGTCTTTCATCTTGTCGGGCCAATTCGGCCCCAAAACGACGCATAGCCCCGAATTCATGCGAAAACTTAATATAGATTTTTGCATGCTATACTTTCAATAGCAATCAGAATTTTTCACAGAGGAGTTCCAACCATGGTTGATGTTCCCAGCATTGACTTCAAGTATTTGCTGTCCCACACTTTCCCGGGATTTTTCTCAGCCATCACCCTTTTCATGCTCATAGACCTTCTCAGTCCTTTGAACCTGACCGGATTCATAGACAGCATTGAAGGGCTGGCCGGTTTTGTGGGCTTCGTATTGCTGATTGGGACCATCCTGGGGATACTGCTGGACGCCTTTCAGCATGCTATAACGGAAAGGCTATTTATTCAGTTCAAAGGTCTAAAGGAGATTCGCAATTGTCTGAAGAAGGATACTCCATCTTGTGGAAGGATGAACTACTCACTATATTGTTTATTTAAATATAAAAATAAAGATGCTCTACCGATCAGAGATGCCTTGAATGGCGGCTATTACTACTACTCTGAGTTTTTTGCCAGCACATTACTATCTCTTACCCTGTTCTCCTTTATTGCGCCGTTCTATCTCTTCGAGGTATTCAGCATTCCCTGGAGACAATCAATAATCATCGGTCTGGCTTCTCTTTCCGTGGCCTACTTCAGCATTTACAGCAGCTACATAGCCATGAAGGCCTTCATCAAGGCCATCCTGGGAGTGATCTGCTCCAGCAGAGAAGCAAAGGAGTGTCCTTTGCCCATCCGGACCCGGGGAAAATTTCGCGTTCCCCCGCTCGTTCGTAATTTAATATGGTTTCTTGTAATTTATTTTGTAGGACTATATCTGACCACTGGCCGCCTTTTGATTAACCCCTGGATAGCCCTGGCAGGCATCATAATCGGATCTCTGTTGACCGGCTACAACGGTTGTTTCTCGTGCCTATCTGAAGACGAGACCACTAGATCAATATCGGTACCAGGAGATGCGTTGAAGACTAAGGCCAGATACCTCACTTCTAAAATAAAAGTTCTTCAGATTGAAATAAGAGAAATTAAGGGAAAAATCGATAGCATGGAGAGCGGGCATGGGGATCTATTCGGCGCAGACCAGCCCGTCACAGATTCTCTGGAGACCCTGGTGAACGATTTATCGAAGGAAGTCGGCCAATTAGCTGAAAAGGTCGACCATCTGCCGGCCGATCCGAAGATGATCTCCAAGGACGATAGGCAATGGATGAAGGACGCCGAGAAATTGCTGACGGATGCACAGCTTCACGTGAAGACGGCCACAGACCGGTCAAACTGGGCGAAGGCGCATCTGGACGAATCGACATCCCTTATCGGGTCTACCGGGGGAAAGACGACCCCAGAGGTCGCAAGCAGCATCAAAACGGTCTTGGTCGACCTGGAAAGTATCAGGAAAATTTTGCAGCAGGCGAAGGCTGCGATCGCCGAGTCCGAAAAGACACCTAATGCAATATGTCGCAAGTTGGGCCGCATAAGTTATCATTTAAATAAACTGATGCCAACTGGACCATTTGAAGCTACTACCACCACATTGACTGCCATTTTTTTCGTCCTGCTCACCCTGGGCGTCTCATATTCCCCGGCCAACATATCAGTGGAGCCGCCCTCTCTAGCGGAAAACTTCACAAATTTAAGCCTTCGTAACGATTCGATAATCTCCTTCCAGATCATCAATAGTGGCGACAACATCAGTCCGCTTGAGCTGAAGATCGAGGGTCTAAACGGCATAAGCGCCCTCTTCGTTAAGGATAACGATTCCCCGGGAGATCAGGTGAAAGGGAGAACATTGTCCAGAACCGACATTCGAGGCGAGAGCGTTAATTTCTTTGAGATTCACATCAACGCATCGGCTGTTCCTGTGGGTGGCGCCTACAGAGGTAGCGTAGACGTAACTGGAAAATCGAAGTACGGCGAGGTAAAGAAGAGAATACCCATCACGTTAAATATCGAGAAATGAGATTGAATCACAGCTGGATGGCGGTCGCCGATGACGATCGACGATGTCGATGTCGAGAACTCCGATTGCCTCGAGCTTTGATTTGTCGACTCTCAGGATCGGTTCAGCTCTGGCAATATCATAACTCAGATGGAAAACTTAAACTTGGAGAAGGTTTACTAACCACCCAAGGAGGATGATTATTCCATGGCAGATTGCGAGCTGTGTACCCTAGCCAAGCCAACGCTGATCCCGATCAAAGTCCAGGTTCACACCCTGGCTAATCCCGAGGGAGCCTACAAAGGAGTCTGCGAGGACTGCCTCAACTCTCTGAACACCGCCTACGAGCTGCACTTCGGAAAGAAAGAGCCGGCCAAGTAGAACGATCTCCCTCATCTCTTCACTTTTTAGCCAGACATTATCCCGGGCCCAAATCGAGCTCGTCGCAAGATCGATCGCAGGCCGCCTCTCAGGGCGCACTGGTATGAGACTGCAAAAGGAAGAACAGATAGCGGTAGTGTTGCTGTTGATGGCCCTTGGCACCCTGGCCGTGGCCTTCTGGGCCTTTGCCGAGGAGAGCCCAGGCCCGGAGGCGTCCGGAACAGCGATAGCGGCAGCGCCTTTTACCGTGGTCCAGGGCCAGGTCCTGGAGGTCAAGGAGACCAGGAGCGGCGGTCACCTGATCATCCGGCTGGACTGCACTCCCCTGCAGATCTTCGTGCCCCGGGATGGGGGCGCGGCGGAGGTGAAGGGGCGCGTCCATGCGGGCGACAGGGTAACGATCAGCGGGACGACGGAGGAGTTCGGCGGCCAGCAGGAGATCAAGGTGAGCCGCAGCCAGGATGTGGTCCTGATGGGCCAGGGCGAACGGTGAGGAAAGCGCCCGGGCCCTGGGGAGAGGGAATGAGCGTTTTGATCATGACCGATCACCTGAGGCCTAATCACCTGATGCCTAATCACCGGTGGACTGGTCACCGGTGGACTGATCGTCCGATGACCAATCACCCCGG
>JAAEEW010000186.1 GCA_013415595.1 Methanosarcinales archaeon
CAGGTATACCTGGCGGAGACCCTGTACGGCGTGGGAAGCGGCCTGGCCTACCCCACCTGGGTGGGGCTCTGGAGCACCAACCTGAACCAGGGCAAGGAGAGCTTCGAGTGGTCCATCTACTCCACCTCCACCGGCCTGGGGACCGCGGCCACGGCGGCCATTGGAGCGGCCATTGCCAACTTCATCGGCTTCTCCACCACCTTTGCCTTCACCAGCCTGCTGTGCCTCCTGGGTTGCGGCATCCTCTTCCTGCTGGACAGGGAGAGCTCCCTGGCCCGGGCCAGACCGGTGGCCGACCTGCCCATCCGGCAGGAGAAGTCGCCCCCCCGGCCAAGATCGGAGCTGTCCGTGAATTAAGGCTGATCCCGCACCGGGAGCGGCGGCTTTGCCTCCGGCCCTCAGGCCGGACCGTCAATTTTCAGTGACCTGACGGTCTGAGGCCCTGGCCGGGCTAGATTCGAAAATATTTTCAGTCGTTCATCCACAGGTAGAGGTTCATGCGGCAGTGCTCCTGGAATCCCAGCCGGCGGTAGATCCCCTGGCCCATATCCGAGGAGCATAGAGTCCCCAGCCGCTTGCCCAGGCGCCGGGCTTCCAGCAGGGGAGCCAGGACCGCCGCCGATCCGATGCCCTGACGGCGGTGCTCCGGCAGCACGGCAACGCTGGCCACCATGCAGGCCCTCGATCCCAGGAAGAGGGAGGAGGTGGCCACCGGCCGCCCCTGCAGGCGGAGCAGGTAATGGCGCCACGGCCTTTCCGGGCCAAATCCCAGGGCGGCGTGCATATCCACCCAGGGGTCGAAGGCATAGTCCGGAAACTGAAATACCGGGAGCATGACCATGGACCATTCCCGGAAGGCTCTGGCATCGCCTACCTCCTCCACGACCAGGCCGGGGGGCGGGGGGAGAGGCTGCCGGAGCAGGGAGAGGTCCATGGCCATGCCTGCAGTGACCCCTCCCAGGAAGAAGCCCATTGACTGCAGCCGCTCTCCCAGGTCCTCCGGCCGGCTGAGGGGAGTGGTGAACCAGGCCAGGGGCACCCCTCTCCCCCTGGCCAGGGACTGCAGGTCCCTCACCCGCCCCTCCACCACACCTGGCCCCAGCCTGGAGAAGAGCACAGAGTTGAACAGGGGGAAGGGGACGGCGGTCATGGTCCACAGCAGGTCGCCCTGGTCGAATATCTCCATTCCCGACCAGGCTCCCCAGGCCAGGCAGCCCTCCACCGCCGTCTCCTCGATGAGACGCGCCATCTCGGACGCATCCGAAATCTCAGTGGTATCCGAATTTACCGACGTAAGATGCCCCCTTCAACTTCTTCGCGGCTCTTTTTCTCCAGGCCTTAAAAATGTAGCAGTCACCTCTGAGCGCAGATGGTCCTGGCCCTGGATCCTGATGGTCCATTCTGCCTCCTGCAGGGCCTGGGGAGACAGGCGTCCAAAGAGCCCCCCCACCTCCTCCAGGGTGAAGTAGTGGGTCATGACCCCCTCTCCCCGGCAAAACGTGCCCCGCTCCACCTCCCGGCCCCGGCCAAAGCGCATGTCCCTCACCCCGAATCCCCGGAAGAAGAGCCGGCCGCCGGGAGAGAGCACCCGCATGGCCTCCTCAGCCATGCTCTGCCGCCCCGCCTCTCGCAGATGGCCCAGGACGTGATAGGCGAAGACGGCGTCGAAGGAGCGGTCTATAAAGGGAAGACGACGGCCGTCGGCCACCAGCAGCTCTGCCGGACTGCCAGCCGTCCTGGCCAGCTCCCGGGAGAGGGAGGCCGCCCGGGAAGAGATGTCCACCCCCACCACCTTCCATCCCCGGCCAAGCATGGCCAGGAGGGCCTTTCCGTTGCCAGAGCCAAGCTCCAGCACCTCCGTCCCCGGGGGGAGAGGAGGAAGCGGTGGGGGAGCTCCGGCCCACAGGCGGCCTCTCTTCAGGTAATCCCGGTCCCAGGCATCGCCGTCGCTGCTCACGCCTGAGCCTTGGCGGCTGGAGTGATAACCTTTGCCCGGGAAACCCCGGGACGGGAACCAGGGGGCCGGAAATGCGGCAGCACTGGGCCGGGCAAATCCCGGAATTCTCCGACCGGACATCCCACTGGCGCTCTGACTCCCCGGGGGATGGATGCGATGGCTTTTAGTCGGATGCTCACTGAAGATTGGCCTCATGGACATCCAGGCAGACCGCTACGTGGGGTGCATGCTGGGGCTGGCCGTGGGCGACGCCCTGGGCATGCCGGTGGAGGGCCTGACCGCCCGGCAGATCGCCCGCACCCTGGGTCCGGTGAGGGAGATGATGCCCGCCCCGGCCGACCACTTCCACTCCGGGCTGGGCGCCGGCCAGTACACCGACGACACCGAGGAGACCCTGCTCCTGGCAGAGGCACTGCTGGAGGCGGAGGGATTCTCCGGCGACCTCTTCGCCCGGAAGCTGGCCGGCTGGGGCAGCGGCTGGACCAGGGACCACAGGCTGAACCGGGGGGTAGGGACCGCCACCCGCTGCTCGGTGGAGAACCTGCTGGCCGGAGGAGAGTGGCAGACCTCGGGGGTGGACGTGCCCACCTGCGGATCGGCTATGAGAGTGGCTCCCCTGGGACTGGTCTACCACTGCGACATCGACCTGGTCTCCAGATACGCAGAGGTGCAGAGCATCCCCACCCACTGCGGGTCGGCGGCCCGGGCGGGAGCGGTGGCCGTGGCCTGCGGGGTGGCCCTCTCCCTGGCCGGATTCCCCCGGCAGACGGTTGTGGAGATCTGCTCCTCCCAGGCAGAGAGGGTGGACCGGGACCTAGCCCTTCACCTGCGAGCGGTCTCTTCCATGCTGGACCTGGAGCCGGAGAAGGCCATGCACATCATCGGCAACTCTCCTGCGGTCTACGAGACCGTGCCTGCTGCCTTCTACTTCTACCTGAAGTTCGAGCCGGAGGAGGCTCTCATCGCCGCCGCCAGCGCCGGAGGGGACACCGACTCCATAGCCTCCATGGCCGGAGCCCTGTGGGGAGCGGCCCGGGGAAGCTCCTGGATCCCGGAACGCTGGCTCAAAGCCCTGGAGGACCGGGAGAGGATAGCCGGCGTAGGCGCCGATCTGGCCAGGCTCTCCGCCCGGCTGTGCGGCCTGGTTCAGGACGGGCCAGCGCCGTGAATTTATAGCAAAAGGATATCCCTCCCAGACCATGATAAATGTTGGAATAATTGGCGGATCTGGTTACACCGGAGGCGAGCTGCTTCGCCTTCTCTCAACCCATCCGGAGGCAAAGGTAGTCTCTGTCACCTCCCGAAAGCTGGCCGGAAAGCGGGTGGACTCGGTTCACCAGCACATCCGGGGACTTTGCGACCTCAGCTTCGAGGCCCCCCGGGCGGCAGAGATGGCAGAGCGCTGCGACGTGGTCTTCACCGCCGTCCCCCACGGCACGGCTATGGACTGGGTCCCGGCGCTCCTGGACAACGGAGCCCGGGTGATCGACCTCAGCGCCGATTACCGCCTGCCCCTGGAGGTATTCGAGGCCGCCTACGGCATCAAGCACCGGGCCTTCCGGGAGGCGGCCTTCGGCATGCCCGAGCTGCACCCGGAGGTCAGAGGTGCCAGGCTGGTGGCCAACCCCGGCTGCTACCCCACCGGAGCATCCCTGGCCGCCGCTCCCCTGGTGAACGCCGGCCTGGTCGACCGGGTGGTCTTCGACTCCAAGTCCGGGATCTCCGGGGCCGGGGCCGAGCCCACCGACACCAGCCACTACCCCAACCTGGCGGAGAACGTCAGGGGATACAAGCTCACCACCCACCGCCACTACCCGGAGATCAGACAGGAGCTGACCCGGCTGGACAGCAAGGTGAAGGTCAGCTTCACCCCCCACGTGGTACCGGCCATCAGAGGCATACTCACCACCGCCCACGCCTTCGTCAGGGAGGAGGCCAGGGACGTGATCCAGGACAGAGAGGAGATATCCCGCATCTACCGGGAGTTCTACAAAGAGGCCCACTTCATCCGCTTCCCCACCGGCGTGCCCATGCTGGGAGCGGTTCGCGGCTCCAACTTCTGCGATATCGCCTTCGAGGCGGAGAAGGGATCGGACCGCGTGGTGATCATATCGGCCATCGACAACCTGGTGAAGGGAGCTTCCGGCCAGGCCATCCAGAACATGAACCTGATGATGGGCCTGGACGAGACCACTGGTCTATGGTTCCCTGGAGGGGCGCCCTGAGGGGGACACTGGATTTTTCTTTCAAAGCGGTTAGATATAATGACGGAATAAATGCATTAAAGGAAGTGGATTGGAGATGAAGGTCAGAGACGTAATGAACACCGATCCCGTGACCTGCCAGGCGGGCGACCCGGTGAGCGAGGCAGCGAAGCTTCTCAAGGAAAACGGCATCAGCGGAATGCCTGTGCTGGAGGGCGAGTCTCTGGTGGGCGTGGTCTCTGAGTCAGATCTGCTCCGGCTCCTGGCCACCGAGGACGAGAAGGGAGGCCTGTGGCTCCCCAGCCCCTTTGAGATATTCGAGGTGCCCATCAGAGACCTGGTGCACTACGAGCGCATCCGGGCCAGCCTGGACCAGATCACCAGGACCAGGGTCTCGGACGTGATGGTGAAGAGGGTGCACGTGATTGGCCCGGAGGCCCCGGTGGAGGAGGCGGCGGCCATGATGGTCCGCCACCACATCAACCGCCTCCCGGTGATGGAGGAGGGAAGGCTGGTGGGAATCGTCACCCGGGGAGACATCATCGAAGGGCTGGGGGAGTCTGCCTGAGGGAGATGGAGGGGGGCATCTCCGCCGTCCCCGGGGTGCGGGCCTGGGGCCTGAGGGAGAGAAAGTACGGAGTGGCCCTCATCGCCTGCAGCGGCCGGGCTGCCGGGGTCTTCACCACCAACAAGATCCGGGCCGCCCCCCTGGAGCTCAATGCCAAAAACCTCGGGGGAGGCTGGCTGGACGGGGTGATCGCCAACAGCGGCTGCGCCAACGCCTACACCGGCGAGCGCGGACTGGAGGACGCGGCAAAGATGGCCGGCATCCTGGCCTCCCTCCTGGGAACCGACAGATCCAGGATCGGGGTGGCCTCCACCGGGGTCATCGGCCGCTATCTGGACCTGGGGCTGCTGGAGAGGCTGGCCAGGGAGGCCTTCCCCAGGATGGAGTCCAGCCCCCGGGCCAGCGTGGAGGCCACCCGGGCCATCATGACCACGGACACTGTGGTCAAGGAGACGGCGGTGGAGCACCGGGGATTTCGCATCGGCGGGATATGCAAGGGCGCGGGGATGATCGCCCCCCACATGGCCACCATGCTGGCCTTCCTCTACACCGACGCCGACCTTAGCCGGGAGGATCTGCAGGACTGTCTGCAGGAGGCGGTAGAGGACAGCTTCAACATGCTGATTGTGGACGGGGACACCAGCACCAACGACATGGCCCTGATCACCGCCACCGGAAAGGTGCCGGCCAGGAAAGAGGACTTCCTGGAGGCCTTGAAGCACGTCTGCACCGACCTGGCCAGGAAGATGGCCCGGGACGGCGAGGGGGCCACCAGGTACATGGAGGTGCTGGTCCGGGGGGCCAGGAACGAGGAGGACGCCAGGATGGCCGCCCGGGCGGTGGCCGGGAGCAGCCTGGTCAAGACTGCGGTCTACGGAGCCGACCCCAACTGGGGGAGGATCGTGGCCGCCGCCGGCCGTTCCGGGGCGGAGGTGGCCCCGGAGAGGATCAACCTGGAGATATCCAACCCCGGAGAGGGCGGATCGGTGAGCCTGGTAGAGAAGGGAAAGATCGTGGATGGCGTGCTGGGCCGGGCCCAGGAGATCATGAAGGGCCAGTCCATCTTGATCGACCTGGACCTGGGCCTGGGAAGCGGCCGGGCCAGGAGCTTCGGCTGCGACCTGACCCACGGCTACGTGGACATAAACGCCAACTACACCACCTGACCGTAGAGAGGAGGTTTGAAGGACCATGCTGCTTAGGGGAGGAAGGCTAGGAGCCATCGACCGGGAGGTGCTGGAGTTCATATCCTCCCGGGAGGCGGACTCCTGGATATTCGAGGCGGACCTGCTGGTGGACCGGGCCCACCTGGTGATGCTGAAGGACCGGGGTCTGATAAAGGCAGAGGAGTTCGCAACAATCGTCGGGGCCCTGGACCAGCTCTTCGCCGAGGGAGAAGAGGCCCTGGGGGAGGGGGAGGACGTGCACGAGGCCATCGAGGCCTGCGTGATAGCCCGGGCCGGCCAGGTGGGAGGAAGGATGCACACCGGCCGTTCCCGGAACGACGAGGTGGCCACCTGCATCCGCCTGGCCCTCCGCGAGCAGCTACTGGGACTGATGGAGGAGTTGAACATGCTGGCGGCAACTCTGGTGGACCGGGCGGGAAAGAACACGGATACCCTGATCCCCGGCTTCACCCACCTGCAGCACGCCCAGCCCACAACCCTGGCCCACCACCTGCTGGCCCACGCCGACGCCCTGCTGCGGGACCAGTCCCGGCTGGAGGACGCCTACCGCCGGGTGAACCTGAGCCCTCTGGGAGCCGCGGCCTTCGCCTCCACCGGATTTGAGATCGACCGGGATCAGACCTGCCGGCTGCTGGGGTTTGACGGCCTGCTGGAGAACAGCATGGACGCCGTATCCTCCCGGGACTTCGTCCTGGAGGTGCTCGCTCACCTATCCATCCTGATGGTCAACCTGAGCCGCATGGCCGAGGAGATCATTCTCTGGTCCACCTCGGAGTTCGCCTACCTGGAGATCGACGACCTGTTCGCCTCCACCAGCTCCATCATGCCCCAGAAGAAAAATCCGGACACGGCTGAGCTGGTCCGGGGGAAGACCGGATCGGTGCTGGGGGGACTCATCTCCGCCCTGACCATCTGCAAGGCCCTGCCCCTGAGCTACAACCGGGACCTGCAGGAGGTGACACCCCACCTGTGGCGCTCCGTCTCCCTGGTCCGGGGAGCGGTGCGCATCATGGACGGCTGCGTCTCCTCCCTGCGCTTCAACACCAGTCGCCTGGAGGAGAGCGCCGGGGCCGGGTTCTCCACGGCCACCGAGCTGGCCGACTCCCTGGTGAGAAAGACGGGGATACCTTTTCGCACCGCCCACCAGATCGTGGGACGGATCGCCGCCACCAACACCAGCCCCACCCTGGAGGAGCTGGACGCGGCCGGGGAGGACGTGGCCAGGATCAGGCCGAGCGCCATGGGCTACAGCCGGGACGACCTGGCCCGGGCCCTGAACCCCCGGAGCAACGTGGCCCTGAGGTCCCGTCCCGGCGGGCCGGCGCCGGCGGAGACCGGGCGGATGGTGGCCCAGCGGCTGGAAATGCTGGCCCAAAGAAGGGCCGGAGTGAGAGAGAGAAGAGAGAAGGCCAGCCGGGCCCTGCAGGCACTGAGAGAGATCAGATAAAAAGCGGCTTCCGGGAAGAGGCAGCCGTCCTAGGTCCCCGGCACCAGGGGCCAGGTGCCGGACCTGGGGAGAGGGCGGAATGGTTTTCAGTCTTAAAAAGCAGCTCGGGGAAGGCAGCACCCGGAGATGGAGGATGCTGGGGCTCGTCCTGGTCGTCCTGTCCTTCCTGCTCTACGGGGCGGTCCTGCTGGCTCCGTTCCTGCCAGTCTCTCTGCAGAGGAGGGCCGCCCTGACCGTCATGCTGGTTATATCGGGGGAGGCCGCCTTCTGGCTGGGGGCCCTGATGCTGGGCCGGGAGGCGGCCTCTAGGCTGCGAAGAGGCCTGGACCCCCGCCGCCCGGGGAGAAGATGGGAGAGGGATTGAGGGTGCGGCCTGGCGGAGGGCCAGCAGTCTTTCAAGATCTCATTTTTAGATGAGTCCTGTTGAATCCCGGAGTGGTGCAATAATGGTGTGGGCCAATCGATAGCATTTGTCTTGGTTTTTGCCAGCGGGACGATTTGGCTTAAGGAGATCTCCTCAATCTATGCAGACCACCTGGAAGATCGAAAGCTATAAATATATTATATAAAATAATTGTGTACTGGTAGGCACCCATTAGGCATGTCGAAAACTATTTATCACTAACAAACGACGGTATGGAGGTCGAATGAAAACGAAGGATACAGTCGTGGACGCCAAAACCAAGCCTAAAGTTCTTGATTTCGTGGGTCTGCCTTATACTCCAGAGTTGGGGAGACAAATGCCCTATGGTGCCATAATAACTTCAAAGGGTATTATAAGAAGAGTAATGACAAAGGACGATTATCCTGAACTCGACTGAGGGTGCCGGTAATGAATATAGTTACCGACACAGATATTCTATTTGATTCAATTAAAGTTAGAAATCCTGAAAACATCCCATTGGTCATCGGTTAAGGATTATCCAATAAATTTTCGATTTAAATATTTACAAGAAGCGTGATAGTCGTATCTCAGGTTTTGCTGAGACCATTGGCAGCGAGGATAGGGCGAGATAGTTCTCTCATGGGACAAGTCCGAAATTTTGTCATGCGCAAAACGATTCTGCTCTTAACCGATGACACATGCACCTTATTGCGGTTTCCCCTGCGCAGTGATTGGGTATATTAGGTCAAGACTTTTGGTACCAATACAGACTACTGCTCTGTAACAAAAGTTTTAAATTTTATGAAATGCCATATAATATCCTATGGGACGGAAGAAACTCAATATAGTTCACTTGAACGAACAAGAACGGGAAAAACTTAGGCAATATCTTCGTAAAGGC
>JAAEEW010000187.1 GCA_013415595.1 Methanosarcinales archaeon
CCCTGTGGATGAGGGACCGCTATTACGCCAGCCGTGTGAAGTAATGATAATAGTATTAATAATGTATTATAATAAATTGAAGGAGTGGAGGAGAGAAAATTGGCAGGTGGACCGGCTGAGGTGCGACTGGTCAGCAACGCCATGAACAACGCCATGCGCCGAAAGGTCATGGCCCTGCTGACGGAAGGGAAGAAGACCAGAGAGGAGATCTCCGGGGCAGTTGGCCCGGCAATGCTCGATTACCATCTCTCCATCCTGGAGGGGGCAAAGCTCGTCCACATCCAGGATGACGGGGTGGCCCTGACCGACTTCGGGATGAACTTCATGCAGGGCAAGTCGGAGAAGCCCAGGGCCAGCGCCGACCTGAAGGGGGCAAAGCCGGTGGATGTGGTGGAGGTGAGGCAGCTCCTCCCCTGCATCGCCGACAAGTCCAGGTTCAGGATAATCGCCCGCATGGAGCCCCCGCTGGGCAAAGCCCTGTCGCTGCTGGAGCCTCTCTTTCCCAGGGGCAGGTATTCCGATAGCATCGGCTCGCTGATAATTCAGAAGGGCACGGTCCTGATCACCCTCTACGGCACTGGCAACGTGACCATGACCATGATCAAAGACCAGGAGGAGGCCATGGAGATCCTGGAGGGTCTGTCGGAGACCATCAACCGGGCCATCGCCAGTGGGGTGACCCCAGCACCCCGGGAGAGGGTGCGGATCGACCCCCTGGAGGTCAACCGGTATCTCCCGGGAACGAACTGCCGGGAGTGCGGCGAGCAGAGCTGCTACTCCTTCGCCATCCGCCTGGCCAACGGCGAGGTCCCGGTGGACAGTTGTCCGACCCTTCATGAGGACAGGTACGCCGTCCGCCTGGAGCACCTGCGGGCGCTCATGGCCTATCTGTGAAGGGATGGGCAAGGGGAGGGGAGAGGAACGGCAAGAAGCGCAGATTTGGAGGAGGCCGCAAGGCGGAGGTGAGGAGACTGAAGACCGTAACCATTGTTCTCACCGACGGGCCGTACATCTCGGAGTATGCGGAGATGGCCTATCGAATAGCCCATGCCTGCCTGGGCCAGGCCCGGGTGAACCTGTTCCTCTACCTGGACGCCGTGCACATTCCAAAGGTCGGCCAGACCCCGGACAGCTTCGCCAATGCCGGACGGCTGTTCTTGGAGCTGGCGGAGGAGGGGGTCACCATCAGGGCCTGCCAGAGGTGCTCCAACGCCAGGGGATACCAGGGGGACGAAGAAGGGTCCTGCCGGGACATCCTGCCCGGGATCAGGATCGCCAGCCTCTACCAGCTGCAGAAGATGATTGAATCCAGCGACCGGGTGGTCAGCCTCTCCAGGTGATGCGATGACTATGAACGGAATGGTCGGAGGAAATGTGGCCGGAGCTTCAACGAAGGACGGCCAGGGGACGGAGTCAGGGTGAGGGAGTCAGAGTGAGGTCGATGCTCTTCCTGGTGGATGCGGCCCCCTACGGCTCGGAGAAGGCCTACGGCATTCTGAACGCCGCCCTGGTCTGCCTGCCCCTGGGAGCAGCGGTGGCCCTGTACGGCGACGGGGTCTACCTGGCCCTGGCCGGCCAGGACAGCCGGGGCCTCTCCGTTCCCAACCTGGGCAGCGTCCTGTACGCCTATCCGGAGCTGAGGGTGGTGGCCCACGAGCCCTCCCTGGTGGAGCGAGGCCTCATGGACCGGGAGCTGATAGAGAAGGTGGAGCTGCTTGACGAGATGCAGTTCCTGGAGGAGCTGGAGGCCGCGGAAGCTGCGGTGATGATGTGAAGGGAACCCCGCTGGCCCATGGGAGGTCTGTGGGATTTGATGAGGGGGCGGAGATTAGGTGAAGGTGGAGGGGAAAGAGGAGAGGAAAGGGAAAGATGGGAGGGAGGGGGAAGAGAGAAGGAAGGGGAAAGAAAGGGGTGTGGAGAAGGAGGAGCGGGAAATGAGGGAGGAGAATGATGAGAGGGCCGTCGATCTGTTCCTCCTGACCAGGCCTCCCGGCCACCACCGGGCCGACCTGTGCCTGCGCCTCGTGGAGAGGTCGAGGAACCCCCGGCTGTACCTGGCCGGGGACGGGATCTACAACCTGCTCTGCCTGCCCGCCCATTTAAACGGCAGGGGACGGGTGGTGGCCTGCCGGGAGGACGCCCTGGCCCGGGGGCTTGGCGACTGCCGGGAGGCGGCGTATCCCGACGATTTCTACCGGGAGCTGGCCAGGGAGATGCTGGGCGACCGGGTCAAGATGTTCGTATTTTAGGGCTGCCCCGGGGCCGGGGGGAGGGAGATGGCCGAAGATGTCATCATATTCGCCAGCCCCGGCCGGCTAGCCCTCCCAGGTCCAGATGCGGCCGTAGTTGCTGGGAACAAGGATCTTTCGCCACTCTCCGGCGGTGACGTCCGGCAGGTTGTCCTGGCCTTGCAGGTCCTCGTGGTACTTGCCGTCCCTGGGGAAGCAGAACTCCGCCGTCTGGTCCTGGTCCCCGAAGTTCAGGGCCACCAGGCTGAACTCGTCTCCTGCCTGGCGGTGGAAGAGCAGGAGCCCCCGGGACTGGTAGCGGGAGGGGTCGTTGTAGAAGTAGTGGTCGCCCCGCCGGAGCTGAGCCCTCTCTTTTCTGAGCGCAATGAGCCTTCGCACCAGGCGGACGATGTTTTTCCCCTCCTGGGTGTAGAAGTAGTCCCAGCGCATGGGCCGGAACATCTTCACCCTGCCGTAGCCCTCGTCGGGCAGCCAGTAGTTCTCGCAGAACTCCTGGCCCTGCCAGAGCATGGGTATCCCCCGGGCGGTGAGGAGGGCGATCAGGTAGGGCTGGACCCTGTACCAGCGGCTGCGAAGCCCCTCTTGCAGCAGCTTCTCGTCTTCTTCCTGGATTCCGAAGTGGCAGATGAAGCGGGAGTGGTCGTGGTTCTCGATGTACTGCAGTGCAGTCTTCTTCATGCCGTGGCCGTCGACGGGGAATCCGTCCAGGCCGGTTCTGCACCCCAGATCCCTCAGCCTCTCCTGGAAGCTCCAGGAATCCCCGGCCAAAGCCAGCTCCCTGGCCGTCCCCAGAGTGCGGTTCTGCCAGGTGCAGTTGCTGTAGCTCTCGGAAAGCGCCCGGATGGGATCGTCCAGGTCCTCGGCGCACTGGATGAGGTTGAAGTCCGGGCCGTCGAAGAACCTGTTCCAGTGGTCTCCTTCGCCCTTCTTTCCCCGGACCAGCTCGCAGGTCTCGTAGACCAGCCAGGCGTAGCCCACTCCGGTGGCCCCGTCCCAGTAGTTGGGCACGCAGTCGTAGCGGAAGCCGTCCACGTGGTAGGTGGATAGCCAGTGGTGGTTGACGCTGAAGAAGAAGTCCCGGGTCAGGTTCCTGTTGAAGTCGGTGCTGACCCCGAAGGGATAATCGGTCCCGAAGGGGCCGGTGAAGGGGCTGTGGATCCCCAGCTTTCCGTACAGGTAGGGATAGGTGAAGCCCTCGGAGACGTGGCCGAATACCATGTCCAGGATGACCGCGATCCCCCGCTGGTGGGCGGCGTCGATGAAGGCCTGCATGTCCCGCCGGTTGCCGAACCGGTCGTCCACCCCGAAGTAGCCCAGGGGGTCGAAGCCCCAGTTGATGGTGTTGGCCACGTGGTTTACGGGCATGACCTCGATGCAGTTGATTCCCAGGTCCCGCAGGTAGTCCAGCCGGTCGATGGTCCCGGCCAGGCCGCCTCCGAACTCGTTGATCATCAGCTCGTAGAGGATTATGTCCTCCAGGGGCGGGATCTTCCAGTCCAGCTCTTTGTCGTTCCAGTCGTAGGGCTCGTAGCCCAGGGTGAAGGAGGAGAGCTTTCCCACCCCGAACTCCCGGGCGAAGGGATCGATGATCCAGTCGATGATCGAGTCGCTCTTCGGCTCCTTCAGGCAGTAGCGGTAGACGTATTTTCCCGGACGACCCCAGTAGGAGTCCCTCCGGGGCTTGGACTGGGTGCTGATGTCTATCCTGGCTGACCAGTACTGGCCGTAATCGGGGTCTAGCTCGCTGAACATCTCGAACTGCAGCGGCTCTATGCCCTGGCGAAACTGGTCCTTCTCGTGAATCACCTTGGCAAAGAGCTGATAGCCGTCATCGTTCGATATGTCCGGCAGGTAAATTCCAAAATCGGCCACGCCGTCTGGCGTGGCTCTGGCTCCAAGCTTTTTTAAGGGCAGGAGTTTCATAACGAAATCACTCCAGATAAGGATTTTCGATCAGGTGAAGAGGCCAATGAAAGCCATTTTCTGATTTGAGATCTTCAATCTTTGAGGGCGAAGGGCATTTTTTAGCCAGCAGTCCCTCTCCATGCAGATTTAACTTCCTGGAGACATTCCCTCGAAAGGCCGATATGCCTCTATGCCTGAACGTTTTTCTGCTCGAATTTTTACTCTATTATTTGCGGCCCACATCATAAATAATTTTGCAGGTAGAGCGGATGATGTCAAAGGTCTCATGGGCAGGCTGCAGAAAAATGATATTGGCCACCCAGGCCGCCCATGGGACCTGAAAGGGCATTCTATCTTTGGCTACAGTTTCGTCCGCAGGTATCGTCTACAGGTATCGTACACGGGTATCGTCTACAGGATCGAGTACTCCTGGTCGCTGATATCGTCGTAATCGTCCGCCGAGGCATGGTTTCCATCCCGGGCCTGGACTTCTATCATGTAATCCGCAGGCTCCCAGCCGGACGTATCCCAGGACCAGGTGCTTTGCGGGCCCCAGCCGGTGGCCAGCAGGACCTCTCCCGTGGATGCATCTTTCAATTTAAACTTGATGTCAACCTGGTCAGAATCCGGATCTTCGGTCTGTACGTTCCAGCGAACGACCGTCCCTGCCACCTGGGGGCTTCCCTCGTCCGGCCAGAAATCCAGGATGGTGGGAGGACTGTTGGATGGAGGGGGCTGGGCATGGATCTCAGGCCGGCTCTCCTCGAGGGTATAGGGGCACTCGATGGAATCGTCAAAGTCGAGGGCACCCTCCTCATCATTCCCATCCCTGATCAGGACGCTGATAACGTACCTTCCCACACCATATTCCTCTGTATTCCAGATCCATTCGTTATCGTCTTTCCATCCAGTTAGAGGATTGGTCTCCCCGGAAGAACCTCTTAAAAGGAACTTATAGCTGATGGGATCGCCATCCGGATCTTCTGCTACGGCATGCCAGAGAATCGGGGTATCGGGCTTCTGAGGACTGGGCAGGTTAGGATTAATGGCCTTCAGGCTTGGCGGCTCGATGCTGTCTGTGACCATTGCAGGGCCTTCGTCTGATGGTCGGATCTCCTGGAGCAATGTGGGTATGCAGGGCGCAATGGTCGTGGCAATCGCACCAATGATGGCCACAAAGAGGGCCAGTTTGAATTGGTTCTCCATATTTTGCTCACTTATGATGCAATTCCAAATAGATAAACCTGATCCTGAGCGGGCCATCGACGAGCATATTGGATATAAAATGTCTTTTAATTTTAATAATGTTTATTGGCTCATAGTAATCAAAATTCATGTAGATTGCAGATCAGGGCAGGAATTGCGGACATTGCAGGAACGATGAATAGGCCAGACGATCGGGCTGCCTTTTATGCAAGCCACTTGTCCGGCCGATTGTGTAAGCCCTTTGCGCAGGCTATGTAAACTATCGTATACGTTAAATTAAATCGAAGTGACGTCAAAAGACAATAGCTCTTTAAGAAGCATGGCCAGAATAGATGCGTTTGATTTCCGGAGTCTTTTTTGACTCCGGAGATCAGTTAGCGCCCGGACCGGGAGTCGAACCCGGGTCGAAGCCTCGACAGGGCTTCATGATAGGCCTCTACACTATCCGGACATCTCAAATCCCGCCTCCCAGATTCGAACCGGGGACATCGCGGTGACTGCGCGTAGCACCCTTCAGTGCGAAACATACTACAGCCGCGCACTCTACCAGGCTGAGTTAAGGCGGGCCTCGCGTTCAAAGGCATTTCTAATACTTATGTCTTTCGACACGTGGGGTCCCGGGGCCTGCCCCCTGCCCCTCCTTCGGCCCCCACTTTTCGGCCCTTCCGGCGCAGGGTCCCCGCCACCGCTGAGCTACCCGGAGGTTTATATGCCAGAGGGTCTTTGCCCCTTTTCGAGAGACACCGGGTCTCCCAAAGCCACGGCTGTGAGAAAAAATGCTGATAGGAATGATCTCCGACTCCCATGACAACCTGCCCGACCTGAAGAAGGCGGCCGGCATCTTCCAGGAACGAAACGTGAAGCTGGTGCTGCACGCCGGGGACGTGATCGCCCCGGGAATGTGCTACGCCTTCCAGAACTCGGGAATTGACATCAAGCTGGTCTACGGAAACAACGACGGCGACCGGGTGGGAATCAAGAGGGACTTCGAGAGCGTGGGGGGCGAGGTCCTGGGCGACTTCGGCGAGGTGGAGGCAGACGGCCTGACGATCGCCCTCCTCCACGGGACCGACGAGGGGCCGGTGAGGGCCCTGGTGAGATCGGGCCTCTACGACGTGGTGGTCCGGGGGCACAACCACCACTACCTGGTGGAGAAAGGCCCCACCCTGATGATCAACCCCGGGGAGATCTGGGGCCACTTCACCGGGCACAAGACCCTGGCCATCCTGGACACCTCCAGCCTGGAGGTGGAGATCGTTCACCTGGGAGAGGTCCCGTCCCTGAAGGACAGACTGGGGTGGACGGATCGCTGACGAAGGCTGCGGCGAGAGGACGCCATGCAAAAGAAGCGGATGGGGAGTCCCTGGTGATAGACCGCCTGACAAAAGACGACCTGACAAAAGATGCCTCGAAGAAGATTGCCAATCGCCCTTCCCCGGA
>JAAEEW010000188.1 GCA_013415595.1 Methanosarcinales archaeon
AATAAATCACTATGCTCAAGTCGTTCAAGTACCGAATCTATCCCACCAGGTCCCAGAGATCGAGGATGGAGCGGACGCTTGACTTGTGCAGATGGGTCTATAATCAGACCATTGTATACAGAAAGAAGGCCTGGGAAGAAGAAGGCAAATCTACCTCGAAATATGAGACTCACAACCTGCTTCCTGGCTGGAAGGTAGAACGACCTGAATTGAACGAAGTCCATTCCCAGGTCCTCCAGAACGTCCAGGAACGGGTCGAATTAGCATTCAAAGCGTTCTTTAGACGGGTGAAATCCGGTGAGAAACCAGGCTATCCCAGGTTCAGGGGGTGGGGTTGGTACGATTCGTTCACCTAATCCCCAGTCGGGGTTTAAGATTGAAGCTGGAACCCCTTGAGCGGAATAAAGCTCTCAAAGTCGTCCAGCAGGTTCATGAGCGGATCGCCAACCGAAGATACGATTTCATTCATCAACTCAGTTGCAGCCTGGTCGATAGGTTCGGTCTAATTGCCTTTGAAGATCTGAGCATTAAGAATATGCTCCAAAACCACCACCTGGCCAAAAGCATATCTGACGCGGCCTGGATGATGCTGGTAATAACCACTTCGTACAAGGCTGAAAGCGCCGGTTCGAAGGCGGTACTGGTAGATCCCAGGAACACAAGTCAGCTATGCTCCAGATGTGGTCTAAAGGTTCAAAAGTCGCTATCTGATCGGACCCATGAATGTCCACAGTGTGGGCTCTCCATCAATCGAGATTGGAACGCAGCAATCAACATACTCAGACTGGGGCTACAGTCTGTTGGCATAGGAAGCCATAGAAGCCTCGCCCTTCAGGGCGGGGAGTAGTCACTGTATAAATCTGCTTTCCCGGCGGGAGAGGATGAGGATCGAACGCCAGGAGCGGGGAGCCGGGAGCTGATAGTGATTGAGGGAGCAACGACCGGGCATCGCCGACCGGGGAAAAATGGCAAAGGGAAAGGGAGAGCGCCATAGCCATGAGGACGAAGGCCATGAGCCGGCGAGAATTCCCAGGACCGGGCTGCTGGCAAAGATCTTTAACTTTTCACGAACCATTTTCTCCTGACATGGCCGAAAACAGGGTGACGATATGCCGGGCGCTCTTCTTCCTGGCCCTGGCAATCCTCTCCGGCTGCCTGGGCGACCGGGAGGAGGCAGTGGGTGAGGGGGAGGGCAATGCCGGGGCCATCGGGCTGGTGGCCGTGCTGACCGATTACGGAACCTCCGGATTTGCCGCCGGATCCCTGGTGGGGGCCATCTACTCCGCCAATCCCTCGGCCAGGGTGGCCACCATCACCCACCAGGTGAGCCCCTTCGACGTGGCCGAGGGATCCTACATCCTGGCTGCCGCGGCCAAGGAGTTCCCGCCGGGAACGGTCTTCGTGGCCGGGGTGGACCCCGGGGTGGGGACCAGGCGGCGGTCCATAGTGCTGGTCACCAGCGACGGCAAGACCTTCGTCGGGCCGGACAACGGCATATTCACCGGGGTGATGGACAAGCTGGGCGTGGAAAGGGTCTACGAGATCGAGAACAGCGACCTTCTTCGCCCGGGAACGGTCTCCACCTCCTTCCACGGCCGGGACATCTACGGGCCGGTGGCCGCCCACCTCTCCGCCGGCATGAAGGCAAGCGTTGTGGGACCGGAGATATGGGACCCGGTCCGCCTGCCCGTGACCAGCCCGGCCATGACCGGCCAGGGCATACAGGGCTCGGTGGTGAACATCGACAACTTCGGCAACCTGATGACCAACATCCCCGGCCAGCTTCTGGACCAGGCTGGACTGAAGCAGGGCAACGTGCTGATAGTGACGGTCGGCAACCGCAGCAACATCATGTCCTTTGCCTCCACCTACGGCGACGTCCAGGAAGGGGCCTGGGTGACCTTCGTCAGCGCGGAAGGAACGGTGGAGATCGCCCGAAACCAGGCCAGCGCGGCCGGCGACCTGGGGGCCAGGGTGGGAGACGGGGTGTGGATGACCGGGGTGCAGAGAAATACAGGAGACTGAACAGGGAAAACCGATAGCCTGAGACGCTGGACAGGGCGAAGAAAGAAGAGAGGGGGCCAGACGACCGGCAAAGGCCCCTGAAAAGGATGAAGCCTGGCAGGCCAGCACAGCCGGGCCCGGGGCTCCATCCTCCCCGGAGGACCCGGAAGATTGGCTTATCACATGAACTCGAAGGAGCCCACGATGGTCCTGCCGTGCGCCTCCAGATCCGGGTATCTCTCCGCCAGGGCGTTGAAGGTTATCAGATAGGCTCTGTTCTCCTTCACCACCATCACCTGCAGGACCTTGAACGCCCCCTGGTCCACGGTGTAGACCATCTCCCTGGCCGCAATTCCAGAGATGGCGATCTGCTGGTCAGATAGAACCTGCAAGTCCGGATGGTCGGACCTCAGGCTGCTCAGAGCTGCCTGCACGTACTGATCCAGGGTCAGTGCCTCGGAGAGCTCTTCCACCTGGACCACCACGTAATTCTGAGGATCCTCCATATCCTCCCCGGGGGCCAGGAATCCGGCCACCATGCCCATCTCGTTGGGGTCGGGCTCAGCCGCCTCCCAGCCTTCTGGATATTTGGCAGAAAATCCGTACTCCTGGTTCTCGTAAAGCCACAGGGACTGCAGGCCTGAGATTCCAACAGCGCCTGAGGTATCCACCGGGGCCTCCTCAGCCTCGCCGCCGTCGGATGAATCCGTTTCGTTGTCGTCTGATGACGGTGCAGGGCAGCTCTGGGCACAGGCAGCTCCAACGGCTGCACCTATGGCCAGCAGCACAAGCATGGCCAGAAGAATTCCGTGTCTAAATGACATAATGGGCCTCCATGAGACCGTATTTTCCCGGGCAAATTTATGTCTGGTTTGAGGTAATAAAGCCCTACGTCGACCTGGAAATCCCCGGAGCAGCCGGCAGCGTTTCAGGATGAGAACGTCCTTTTGGGAAAAAAGAGATGAGGGGCCTCCCCGATGGGAGGGCCTACTGCAGGATCTTATGCAGGTGGAAGTGGTGGGGCCCCAGCTTCCCGCCGAAGTTGCCGGCGGATATGCGCAGCACTCCGGGAACGGTACAGGCGGCCTCGATTCCAGCCTTCATGGCCTCCTCGATGACCTCCCTGCTCACACCGTTGATCACGATCTCGTAGACCGAGGAGACCTCCTCGGGCAGGGTACAGGTGCCGTCCTCCCTCAGTGAAGGACAGAAAGAGGCGTTGGTGGAGGCTTTCAGGAACTTGTACTTGCTTCCCACCTTGGACCCGCTGGCCACCACTCCGCCGGGAAACGGGGTGATGGTTCCCTTCCTCTTGGCAATCTCGTCCACAGCCACCTCGGCTGCGGTCAGGGCTGCGGCCTGGTTCTGGGCCTCGATGTAGAAGTTGCCCCCGGCAATGCCATCCACCGCACCGAAGAAGTGCTCGGTTAGGAAGTCTCCCTCCATGAGGGGGATCTTGCACATGGTCCGGCCCTTCAAATCGATGTCACACTGGTGACCGTCTCCGAAGTACCCCAGCTTCTTGCCGGTATCGAACTGCTTCTCCGCCTCCGGCAGGCCGTTGAAGACCGCCGTGGTGGGAGCGGTCAGCACGCACTGGCCGATTCTATTCAGGAGGGACATCTCCAGGTTCTTGTAGCCCATGTTGCAGATCTGAATGTAGACCCCCGGCCTCCCGTCTGGAGTCTGGTCCGCGGGGACTATGCACTCTATTCCCGCCTCCGCTGGACAGCCTATCACCGAGGTGCCAAATCCTGTAGCCTCCTGGGCTGCTGAAACAGCCCAGCGCTGGGATATGGCAGTTATAAGCACCCTTGCAATCTTAATCGGGAAACCCTCTGCGAAGGTATCCTCTATCTCAACACCGTTTATCTCCATCCCCAATCACGCTCTCATCTTGGATTGTAAACCGCCAGATCGTAACCCCGGTCGCTTTGCATGGCGGCAGCCGAGCAGACCGGCAGCTTCAGAGGCAGGCCGTATGCCGCCCGGGCCAGGGAGCTGGCGTCCCTGCCGGCCATGTCCAGGGCCTCGAACTCCGTCTTCTCATAGGTGGCCACCATATAGGCATCCCCGTCCTCCAGGTGGAAGGACTTCGCCCGCACCTCGTCCGCCGAGGCGATTCCGAGGATCGCCTCCTCCCCCCTGACCGCTCCGGCGATGCGGGGGGTCTTCAGCTCATCCCTCTCGTAGCCGTAGGCCACCAGGGAGAGGGCGATGGCATCCAGGGGCTTCGAGCCATCCGAGATGCGCTCGAAGATCATGTCCGTGTGGTCCCCGTTGGAGACCACGGCGAAGCCATCCTGCGCCCGGATGCAGTTGTAGGCGATGTAGGGGTTCCTGGCCAGGTCGGCGGGGTCCCGGGGAGAGACCATCACGCCTGACCCGCACACCTGGGCGCTGCGGTTGGGAAATGACCGGGAGGAAACCCGGTAGGCCACCCAGCTTTGGCCGCCGGTCCGGCCGACCAGCACGATCCTTCCCACATACATTTTATATCAGTCTCCGTCTGCCGCCTAATCCAGCAGTCCATACTTCACGGCGTTGGCGTCGGCCATGGCCTGGATCTGCTTGATTATCTCCGCGCCACCTTCTTTGCGGAACAGGTGCCTGTACCGGCCCTGGGCCTTCAGGTATTCCTCCACCGGCTTCTTGGAGCGGATCTTCTTGACCTCTCCCAGCTTGCCGTCCACGTACTCGTAAAGTGGCCATAGGCAGGTCTCCACCACCAGCCTGGACAGCTCGATGGTGTTTCCGGCCTCAAAGGTCCACCCGGTGATGCAGGGGGCGTTGACCTGGATGTAGGCCGGCCCGGGAATGGCCAGGGCCCGCTTCACCTTTCTTCGCAGGTCCACGGGATAGGCCACCGAGGCGGTAGCCACGTAGGGGACCCGGTGGGCCACTGCAATGGCCGGCATGTCCTTCTTGGGACGGGGGTTGCCGAAGCTGACCTTCCCTGCCGGGGTGGTGGTGGTGTGGGTGAAGTAAGGGGTGGAGCTGCTCCTCTGAACTCCGGTGTTCATGTAGGCCTCGTTGTCGTAGCAGATGTACTTGACATTGTGGCCCCGGTCGAACATTCCGGAGATGCATCCCATGCCGATGTCGAAGGTGCTTCCGTCGCCTCCGATCACCAGCACGTTGGTGTCCTTCTTGCCAAAGCGCTTCAGTGCGGCCTCCACTCCGGAGGCCACTGCGGCCGCATTCTCGAACAGGGAGTGGATCCAGGCCACTTCCCAGGCGCTCTCCGGATAGGGTGTGGATACCACTTCCAGACAGCCGGTTGGCGAGGCTACGACGGTGTTTGGACCGGCGGCATCGAGAATCAGCTTGACCGTCGTGGGCATGGCGCATCCTGCGCAGGCCCGGTGCCCGGGTGCAAAGAGATTTTGCATCTTCAATCCTCCTAAAGGAGTTCCTCCTTGAGGTCGAGGAACCCATACTCTGTCTCTATGCCGTCCTTTGCCGATCTGGCCAGGTCCACGATCTTTCGGATCTCCCTGGTGGTTATGTCCCGGCCGCCCAGGCCGGCAGAAAATCCGATGATGGGAGGCATGTCTCTGTAGTTGTACAGCCCGCCCTTGAGATCGGTCAGGAGCGCGGCCTGGGTGCCGATGGTCACGTCCTTCTCCACCACTGCCACCACGTCTGCGTCCTTCAGGGCCGCCCTCAGAGCCTCGATGGGGAAGGGCCGGTAGCTTCTGACCTTGACCAGTCCGACCTTGTTGCCTTCCTCTCGCAGCTCATCTATGACGTCTTTTATGGTGCCCACGACCGAGCCCATGGTCACGATCAGGACCTCGGCGCCGTCTGCCTGATAGGTATCGATCAGGCCGCCGTAGTACCTGCCGGAGAGCTCGGCGAACTCCCTGGCCGCCTCCTCGATCTTCTTCTTGGCCTGCTCGTGAGCCCGGAACTGCATGGCCCGAATCTCGGTGTACATGCTGGGATCGACGAAGGCTCCGAAGGTCTTTGGTTTGGATGGGTCCAGGACCACGCCTGGCCTGTAGGGCGGCAGATATTTGCTCACCATCTCTTTGTCCAGCAGCTCCACCGGCTCATAGACGTGGGTCAAAATGAATCCGTCCATGCACACCATGGAGGGCAGCAGTATGTCCGGGTCCTCGGAGATCTTGAAAGCCTGAGGGGTCATATCCACGGCCTCCTGGACGTTCTCCGCGTAGAGCTGTATCCAGCCCGAGTCCCTGGCACCGACGCTGTCCTGCTGGTCGTTCCAGATGTTAAGGGGCGCCCCCAGGGCCCGGTTGGCCACGGTCATGACGATGGGCAGCCTCATCCCCGATGCGTTGTACAAAACCTCCCACATCAGGGCCAGCCCCTGACTGGTGGTGGAGGAGTAAGACCTCGCGCCCACCGCACTGGAGCCCACCAGTGAAGATAGGGCGGAGAATTCCGAATCCACCGTGAGGAACTCGGTGTCTAGCTTGCCGTCGGCCACGAACTGGGATAGGTGCTCCACAATGTGGGTTTGAGGGGTAATTGGGTATGCGGAAATCACGTCGGGAGCGCAGCACATTACAGCGTGAGCCACAGCATGGGATCCTTCTACAACCTTCATCATCTTACTTCTCCTCCAGGACCATCTCTATCGCCTTGCGGGGACACTCGTGGGCGCAGACGCTGCAGCCCTTGCAGTAGTCCAGATCGGGAACGAACAGGCCGTCCACCTGATGAATGCAGGACTCAGGACAGTAGATCTCGCAGAGGCTGCATTTGATGCATTTCTTGTGATCGACAACCGGCACAAATGTACGCCAGGCGCCCGTCTTGGTAATGCGGGTGCTTCCCGGCTCCACCAATGCAGCTACTGTAAGCTTCATTTAGCAACCCTCTCGAAGGCCGTCTTTACGGCCAGCAGGTTCTTCTTGCCAAGCTCCCCGGAGAAACGATCGGCTATGGCATTGTTGATGCCATTCAGGGAGACCTCGCCAGAAGCCCCGCAGAATGCACCAAGCATGGTGGTGTTGACTATGGGTCTGCCCAGGATCTCCATGGCAATGGTGGTAGCATCGATGGTTATTACCCTGGCCTCTGTCTTCAGCTTCAAAGACTCTCTGGGCCGGTCGGTATTGATGATGATCATCCCGTCCGGCTTTAGTCCGCTGGACACTTCCACTACATCCAAGAGGGTTACATCCTGGACTAAGACATAATCGGGCTCATATACCTGACTTCTTATCCTGATGGGCTTATCCGCGATTCTGGCAAAGGCCATGACTGGTGCGCCTCGCCTCTCCACCCCGAAGGCCGGGAACGCCTGTGAGAATCGCTTGTCCCCGAAGGCCGCAACGGCAATCATCTCTGCAGCAGTGACTGCGCCCTGGCCGCCTCGACCGTGAAACCTAATTTCCTTCACCGAAGACCTCCTCTCTCTCGCGAAGAGCGGCGAGCAGATATAGCCTTTTCGGAGAGGCGCCGAGTTTATGAGAAGGTATGAGGTAAGAGGGGGTCAATCCTCGATGGGATAAAATTATATGGGTTTCGGGGCCCAATGTGACTGGCGGCCCATTCCCAAGGGTCCTTAAGGGTAATGTGATGAACACCAAGGATGAACTGCTATTCGTCGTGAAGAACGCGCAGCACAGCCTGCCCAGTGGCATCAATAACCGCATCGGAGATATTCTCAACTTCGTGGAGGGCATGGCCCAGTTTCTGGATAAGGATACGGTCATCGACATGAAATGCCGTACCTGTGACAATTACGGCTCGTCTTTCTTCCCCCTGGAAGGGGACTACAAGGTGGTGGACTGTCATGAATACTGCCACGTCAAGAGACAACCCCTCCATCACATGACCCTTTTGACCATAGCCAAGTGCCTGGACTACACCAAAGACAAACAGACCAGGCTGGAAGCCCTGGCCCGGACCATCATGGAAGAAGATTTGAGGCCGGCGCTGGCCAGCCAGAAGCTCTACGACCGCAGGCTGTTTCGCAACTTCCCCCTGGAATATCGCATAAGTCGGAACGCTGAGAGAGTATGCATCCGGCTGGGGCATGTCAGCGACGAGCAGTTCGTCGACGGGGACGTCAACCTGTACCTCTTAAGAAGGCTGGACCCAGAGTACGCAGATCTATCCGCCAGAATCATGGCTGGCCTGCAGAAGGGCGAGGCGGTGATGGTGGTGGAAGGCAACCAGAACACCAGGCGTCAGCTGGGCCTGGAAGAGGTCCTGGATAGGATGGGAAATAGGCGAAAGATGGATATAGTTTATCTATAATTAAATAGTATAGTTAATAATCCAAATTACTAGGATGTTTCATAAGATGGCGCAATATCTGGTGCCGGATACCAGTGTCGTTATAGACGGCAGGGTCTCTGCAAGGGTTAAGTCCGGAGAGCTTGCCGGACGGCGCATAGTAGTGCCGGAAGCGGTCGTGGCTGAGCTGGAAGCACAGGCCAACCATGGACGGGAGATCGGAAGCAAGGGTCTGGAGGAGCTTAGAAGGCTATCCGAGCTGGCCAAGACTGGCAAGATAGAGCTGGAGTACGTGGGGGTGAGGCCGGACCTGGATCAGATCAAGCTGGCGGGCGGGGGAGAGATCGACGCCATGATCCGGGACGTAGCCCTGGAGCTGGGGGCCTCCTTCCTCACCAGCGACGTGGTGCAGTTCAAAGTGGCCCAGGCCATGGGCATCGAAGTGGAGTACGTGAGGCCCCAGAGGGGGGAGATCAGGGCTCTGAGCATTGAGAAGTACTTCACCGAGGACACCCTCTCCGTTCATTTGAAGGAAGACGCCATCCCCATGGCCAAGCGGGGAAAGGTGGGGTCCTTCACCCTGGTCAAGCTGGACAGCAAGCCCCAGAGCGAGCGGGAGCTGCGGGACATCTCCCGGGAGATCTTCGAGAGGGCCAAGGTGGACCCTGACGGCTACGTGGAGATGGAGAAGATGGGCGCGGCGGTAATCCAGCTCGGCCCCATGAGACTCGCCATCGCCAGGCCTCCATTCTCCGACGGCCTGGAGATAACCGCCGTGCGGCCGGTGGCCAAGGTGGATCTGGAGGCCTACCAGCACTCCGACGAGCTGAAGGCCCGGCTGAGGGAGGGGCAGCGGGGAATACTGATTGCCGGACCTCCCGGATCGGGGAAGTCCACTTTTGCCGCCGGGGTGGCGGAGTACCTGCTCAAGTGCAACTACGTGGTCAAGACCATGGAGTCTCCCCGGGACCTCCAGGTTCCGCCGGAGATCACCCAGTACGGGCCGCTGGAGGGGTCCATGGAGGCCTCGGCGGAGATCCTGCTGCTGGTCAGGCCCGACTACACCATCTACGATGAGGTCAGGAAGACCAAGGACTTCATGGTCTTCGCCGACATGCGCCTGGCCGGTGTGGGCATGATCGGGGTGGTCCACGCCAACAAGCCCATCGACGCCCTGCAGAGGCTGCTGGGCCGGGTGGACCTGGGAATGATTCCCCAGGTGGTGGACACCGTGGTCTTCATCGAGAAGGGAGAGGTCACCCGGGTCCTGGACGTGGAGTTCACGGTCAAGGTGCCATCAGGCATGGTGGAGGCGGATCTGGCCCGGCCGGTCATCGTGGTCAAGGACTTCCAGACCAACGCCGCCGAGTACGAGATGTACACCTACGGCGACGAGATAGTGGTCATGCCGGTATCCAAATCCGGAAAGAAGCCGGTGTGGAAGCTGGCCTCCCGGGAGATAGAGAAGGAGCTGGCCCATCACGTCAAGGGCCCCTTCGAGGTGGAGATGCTCACCGATTCCAGCCTGGTGGTCCGGGTTCCCCAGGACGAGGCGGCCAAGGTCATCGGCAAGTCCGGCCGGAACATCGAGCAGATCGAGAAGGCCCTGGGAATGCACATCGACGTGCGCACCCGCGAGGACGAGGTGCCTCCGCCCATGGTGCCCCGCATCGAGGAGACGGCCCGTCACCTGGTCCTGTGGATCGGGGAGGGGGCGGGAGAGAGCGTGGACGTCTTCGTGGGTGGAGACCTGGCCTTCACCGCCACCATCGGCCGGCGGGGAGACATCCGCATGGCCAAGAGCTCGGAGATGGCCAAGCAGATAATCAGAAAGATGAAGCGGGGAGACCGGATAGAGGTTCGTCGGACAGAAGAGGAGTAGAAATCCCCCGGGATACCGGAGGGCTGGGGCGAGCTGGCCGATAGAACGGCCGGGCAGACGGGGCCGGCCGGCTCGGAATCCCGCAAATTTTATATAGGCGTCTTTGGGCGCCCTGCTCAAATGCCCAGGGTCATGCGCAGGGTGTTTCTGGTGGCCGGGGCCAATCCCAGGACCAGGAGGGCCAGCCTGACCAGGGTGCGGGTGCTGGGCTCCTCCCGGAGGGCTCCCTCCATCAGGTAAAGCAGGGGCAAGAGCACCATCAATTTTAACGGATACATGACCAGGGCCGTCCCGGTCAGGTTGATCAGAAGGGTGGGGACCACGTGCTTTTCGCTGTAGCCCAGCCAGTCCACTCCCAGGTAGGTGGAGCTGGCGTCCAGCATGTGGGCCAGGAGGATGAGCAGGTTGAAACGGTCGGATAGAAATGCCAGGCGGCCCCGGAGCAGGTACAGAGCGCCGGTTACCCCTCCGCCAAGGGATATGACGACCAGAGGGACCCAGGGCATCTCCACTCCCGACATGAAGAGCACGGTCAGGTTAGCCGCCGTCCAGCCCACCCCCACCGCTGCATAGGCCCGATAGTAGTGAACGAAGAGCTTCCTGCACAGCACCAGGGAGACGAAGGTGGCCACAGCCACCAGCAGGTAGATCAGGGGGGTTATGAGGAAGTATTTCGCCGGCGCTGCCACCAGGTTGGCGTCCTCCACCACCCTCAGGGAGGAGCCGGCCAGCACGTAAGGCAGGGTGTAGATCAGCAGGTCGTCGTCAAGCCGGAGCTGCATTCGCCGAAATATCCGGGATATCAGGATCAGAAAAACGCCCAGCAGCAACGCCCAGGTGATGGTGTTGACCGGGTTGTACCCGCTGTCCAGGACAATGGGCTCGATGTAATATTTGTATATCCAGGGATTCAAA
>JAAEEW010000189.1 GCA_013415595.1 Methanosarcinales archaeon
AGGGCCACGATCCGCCGCCCCGTCTCCAGCGAGCCGGTGAAGGATATGGCCTGGACCTTGCGGTTGGCCACCAGCGCCTGGCCGGCGGTCCCTCCCTCCCCGGGCACCACGTTCAGCACCCCCGGGGGCAGGCCCGCCTGATCCAAAATCCTGGCCAGCTCCAGGGCCAGAATTGGGGTGTCGCTGGCCGGCTTGAGGACCAGGGCGTTCCCGGCCACCAGGGCGGGCATGACCTTCCAGGCCGGGATGGCCAGGGGGAAGTTCCAGGGGGTGATCAGCCCCACCACCCCGATGGGACGGCGGACGGTCAGGCAGAACCTTTCCGGCAGCTCCGAGGGGGTGGTCTCCCCCAGGAGCCTCCTCCCCTCTCCGGCGGCGTAGTAGGCCATGTCGATGGCCTCCTGAACGTCCCCACGGGCCTCATTCAGGACCTTGCCCATCTCCACGGTCATGAGCCTGGCCAGCTCTTCCTTTCTCTCCTCCAGAATCCTGGCCGCCCGGAACAGGATCATGGCTCTTCGTGGCGCTGGCGTGCTGCTCCAGGCAGGGAAGGCCTCCCCGGCGCTGTCCACCGCCCGGTTCACGTCCTCCTCCGAGGCCCGGCTGACCCTGCCGATCAGCTCCAGAGTGGCAGGATCATAGTCCTCAAAGGTCTCCCCTGTGCTCGATTCCGTCCACTGGCCATCGATGAAAAGCGGGTAATCCGCAGCCATAGTCAGTTCTTCCCCCACGCCAGATGGGGGCGGGATTCTATTTCAAATTTTGGATCATTTAAAATAATATGGGCCAGTGTGGCAGGCAAAGGGCAATGGCAAACAAAGGGCAATGGTAAAAAGAAGGACCCGGGCCCCGGTAGCAGCAATCGCCTCCTGACGCTTTCCTGATGCCTGGACAGCCAGCACTTCCGGATGAAGGTCTTTGGACTGGAGGGGTTGCTGTCCCCTCCGCCAAAAGGGTGTTCAGCTCGAAGATCAGCTCCGGCCAGGCCTGTTCGGGCTCCCCCGGCAACTGAGATCCCCTCAGGGCCTGATGCTCCTTGAGGCAGTTTCCGCCTAGAGGGCCTCCTCGCTGGTCTGGTAGGGGCCGTCGAAGCAGACCACGTAGGCCACCTCCGTGCTCAGACGGTACCAGATCACCGATTCGCCTGGCAGCGGATCGCTCAGCATGGGGTTGATCATCTGCGGCGTCTGCACCGAGAGTTCCCTGGCCACCACGTCGAAGACGTAGAAGGTCCCCCCCAGCAGCTCCACCGGTCCGTATGCCATCCACTGGTCCGGCTGGCCGATGACCTCTCCTGTCCTCTGGCCGCACCAGATCCGGTACCATCCCGGGACCAGAGCCGGCCCGGCGTCATAGACGTCGGTGGGATTCCGGGGCTCGAAGTCCATGCCCACGCACGGCGCGGTCTGTGGGGCGTCGGGTATGAGGGGCAGCTCCCCGCTGGCCGATCCCAGGGCTGCTGCCAGCAATATCAGCAAAGTCTGCAAAACCAAGATATATCTCGAGATGCTCTTGTCTCCTGGCAAAATTATCGCCGGCTGATAAGCGACTGTGCTGCAATTATAGTTTGCGTGATGGCAAACGAAATGATTATCCATTATCAGTTATTCCTGCCCAAAGAAGTCCTTCTTACAATTCATAATAATATTAATAAATGTATAGTCATTCTGAGGCGAATTCAGGAATAATGTTATATGCAGGAAAGGATTGGACGCCACTTCCATGCCAGGCAAAGTCTCACATAGCTACGCATTTCGTGGTTCAGAAAAACCTCTTATTGGAATGACTGTCGGCGACTTGTTCGACGAAATAGCAGAAACATACCCCGAAAACGACGCGATTGTATCAATTCATCAGGGCGTTCGATACACCTACCGCCAGCTCCAGCAGGAGGTGAACCGCGCGGCCAAGGGATTCATGGCCCTGGGGCTCAAGAAGGGCGACCGCCTGGCAATATGGGCCACCAACATAGCGGAGTGGATCATAACTCAGTTCGCCACGGCCAAGGCGGGCATCATCATGGTGAACATCAATCCGGCCTACCGCACCCACGAGCTGGAGTACGCCCTCCGGCAGTCCGAGACCCAGGCCCTCCTGCTCATGGACCGGTTCAAGACCTCCGACTACGTCAGGATGTTCTACGAGGTCTGCCCGGAGACCATGACCAGCCAGCCGGGGCAGATTGGCTGCGAGAAGCTGCCCTTCCTGAAGACCGTCGTCCTGATCCGGGGAGAGAAGCAGCCTGGCATGTGCACCTGGGAGGAGATGATGAAGATGGGAGAGCAGATCCCCGACGAAGAGCTCGTCCGGGTCGGGGAGAGCCTGGACTTCGACGACCCCATCAACATCCAGTACACCTCGGGGACCACCGGATTTCCCAAAGGGGTGGTCCTGACCCATCACAACATCCTGAACAACGGCTACTTCATTGGGGAATGCATGAAGTTCACCGACCAGGACCGGCTTTGCATTCCGGTTCCCTTCTACCATTGCTTTGGCATGGTGCTCTCCAACATGGCCTGCATGACCCACGGGGCCACCATGGTGCTGCCGGCGGAGTACTTCGATCCCGTCTCCACCCTGGAGGCGGTGGAGAAGGAGCGCTGCACCGCTGTGCACGGCGTTCCCACCATGTTCATCGCCGAGCTGGAGCACCCGGACTTCGAAAAGTTCGACCTGAAATCGCTACGTACCGGGATCATGGCCGGATCGCCCTGCCCCATTGAGTTCATGAAGAAGGTGAGCACCCTCATGAACATGAGGGAGGTGGTGATAACCTACGGCCAGACTGAAGCTTCGCCGGGGATCACCATGTCCTCCACCCACGACTCCCTGGAGCAGAGGGTATCCACCGTGGGGAGGCCCATGCCCTACACCGAGGTCAAGATCGTGGACCCCGTCACCGGCAAGATCTCTCCCCGGGGGGAGACCGGCGAGATATGCGCCCGGGGATATCCCATCATGCGCTGCTACTACAACAATCCGGTGGCCACCAGCGAGGCCATAGATGAGGAGGGCTGGCTGCACACCGGAGACCTGGGCATCCTGGACGATGACGACTACTGCAAGATCACCGGCCGGCTGAAGGACATGGTTATCCGGGGCGGGGAGAACATCTACCCCCGGGAGGTGGAGGAGTTCCTCTACACCCATCCGGCCATCAGCGACGTGCAGGTGATCGGCGTTCCAGACGTGAAGTACGGCGAGGAGCTGATGGCCTGGATAAAGCTGAAGAAGGGCAGCAAGGCGACCCCGGAGGAGATAAAGGAGTACTGCAAGGGTCGCATCGCCCACTTCAAGGTGCCCAGGTACATCAAGTTCGTGGACGAGTTCCCCATGACCGTCACCGGGAAGATCCAGAAATACAAGATGCGCGAGGCCTCCATCAAGGAGCTGGGACTGGAAAACGTGGCCAGGATGAAGATGGCTTAGAGCGATTGTCAGGGGCTTCTCCTGCAACTTCTTTTTCCCCGCTTTTTTTCCGTCAACCGGAGATGGCGCTGCCTGGGACATCTCCTGCAAGGGGAAAAAGGTCGAAGGTAGGCAAGGGAAAAAAAGGTTGCAGGTAGATTTGTGATAGGTGCAGCCACGTCATTTCGATTTAGCCCTTGCTTTTTCTACGGGACGCCATTTTCTCATACAATATCCATGCTGAACCTATTCCAGCTAATAATTTTAATATCATATTAAAAATAGGCTCTCCATATTTTTTTGTTGTGGTGGCGGCAGCGCTAATCGGCGAGGGCGTTTCGACAGATACATGAACCATCCACCTGGTAGTATTAATAATCTCGTTATCTTTTATATGAGATATTACGAGTATCAATTCGTGATCTCCCTCTTCGCATTCCGGTCTGACGTTCCACCACCAGGTTGGTGGCTCGTCGAGGTTGGAGCTCAACAAATAGCTGGGCTTATTAAAAGGCATGATCCTTGTGCAGCAAAATCCAACGCCTCCAAGCGTTGCTTCGTATTCCCAGCCTAAATTGGTCTCAATCTTCCTAAATTCAGTCTTTCGGCCTTCTCCGCTCTTGAAAAATTTGGTCAAGCATTCTCCAGGAGTTCCAGTATATCCCAGGCTTGCCACTGCAAAATAGTCAATATTTTTTTCATCTGGCATGGATAATTGAACGCCAGATCTCCCAGGTCTTCTTTCAAAGCTTTCTCTGGTGGACCAGCCTCGGATCCCTCTCTTACAGTGCTCCTGGCATGTTGAATCCTTAACTCCCATCGTGCAGGGAATACATTTAGCCATAACCACTGTGCATCTCTAGTTTTTAAACAATAAAATTATATAGATATGATTCCATACACA
>JAAEEW010000190.1 GCA_013415595.1 Methanosarcinales archaeon
TCCAGGGCCCATTTCAGGGTCCCCGGGCCGTCGATGATCATGTAGTATGTGAAGAAAACGGCCACGGTGAACTCGGTGAACAGCACCGGCACCGAAGACGCACCTGATGTCACCCAGTCTCTCAACGCCGGCAGGGCCCAGGAGGCGGCAGCCATGGGAAGCTCGCTCAATCGGTCCATGTACCTGGCGGCCAGCGTCGGCAGGTAGGTATGAGCAAGGGACATGGCCTGGCCGCTGAACTCTTCGATCTCCTCCCGCAGAGGCTGGCCAGGCTCCAGCAGGATGGATAGCTCGGTGGCCAGTGCGCCGATTGCCCCCAGAAATATGAAGATGAAGACCAGAAGGACCACCAGCACGGGGATGGCCACGGAGAGCTGTTTATTGCCGGTTATGTCGTGCAGCTTCCGGTAAAAGGGATGGAGGATGTAGGCCAGAAAGATGCTGAGCAGGATGGTGGTGATGAAGGCCTTGGTGATGTAGACCGCGGCCAGGAACGCCAGCACTATTACGAATGCGGCGACGATGTTGAACCGGCGGTCCTGTCCCATGCTAATTATATTAGCGCTGATCTAAATATACTTTCCTGCTTGCATTCATTCCCTCTGGTCCTGCTTCTCTCGCGCTATGCATCTCCCCGCCCTTGCTTCTTTCATGGCTTGCCCATCCTCTGCTGCGGCCCGGCCTGCCCTGCTCCGCCGCCCTGCCCCCAGCTCATCCCTTCGTCACCAGGCCGTCTATGGAGACGACGGAGCTCTGGACGGGGATGCTCTTCCCGGACCGGGCCACCGCCGTCTCCACCAGGCGAACCAGCTGGGAGCAGCAGGGGACCTCCATGATCAGCACGGCTATGTCCTTCACCTGGTTGGACCTCAGGATGGAGGTCAGCTTTTCCAGGAAGGGCTCTGTCTCATCCAGCTTGGGGCAGCCGGCGAGGGTCACCCGCCCCTGTATGAAATCGCCCTGGATGGTGGGGCAGGCAAAGGCGGTGCAGTCGGCGGCTATCAGGAGGCGGGCATCCTGCAAGTAGGGGGCGGTGGGGGGCACCAGGCGCATCTGCACCGGCCAGTTGGATAGCTGAGAGGCGGGCTCTCTGGATGGGGAGGGGGCCCTGGGCCTGGGCTGGGGGCGCAGGCTGAAGGCGGCCATGCATCCCGTCATTTCCGGAGGTGGCCTTTTCTTAGCGGCCGCCTCCAACTCTTCCCGGAGGCAGGCCAGGGCGGCCTGCTCGTCGAACTCCTCCGCCTCCCGCTCCTCGATGGTCAGAGCCCCGGCCGGGCACTCCTTGAGACAGGCTCCCAGCCCATCACAGAACCGGTCGCTGACCACCCGGGCCTTGCCGTCGATCAGCTTGATGGCCCCCTCAGCGCAGGCGGTGATGCAGGCGCCGCAGCCGTCGCATAGTTCCTGGTCAATCCTGATGATCTTTCTCAATGCCATGACATCTACCGTGCTTCGAAAGCAGTTCAGCTTTGCCATCTGTCCGGGCTATTGTGGCCAATCCAGCGTTGGCATCGATTCAGCGCTGGCAACGATCCAGCTTTGCCGCCACAGCTTGCCATTTTCGATCCAGCACGGCCTTCCGTCCGGCCCTGTCATGGCATGTAAGGGATCTGCCTCCGTTAACAGGAGAGTCCGGGAACGAGGAAGGGGAAGGGCTCCCGGGTCGAGGGATGGTGCCCCTGCCCACTCCGGGATAAAATTGTATAATTAGCCGGGATATACAAACTGCCGATTTTTTAGCATAAGGTGTTTCATAATGCCCTGCTGACTTTATTCCTCCCATTTTTGCCGGCGGCGAGTTTACATAATTTGAGGCAAACGCGGCCCTGAGGAAACATATTTCTGCTCGCAAGCTTGAAATAGCGGCCCTGCAAATTGAGCATTTGGGTGTTAGTGTAAAGGAGAAGTGGATCGGCCTGGATTTGAGGGCGGATGCAACTTTGGCCTTTGTCTTTTGGCCATGCATCTGTCGCAGCGGGATTGGAAAGCAGGAACTGCTCACAGGACTGCCTTCCAGGCATTGAGGAGGTGTGGAATTGAAAAGAGAGCTGCTTGTTCTAGCGATTCTCGCCATGGCCCTGGTGGGCATGGCAAGCGCTGCCAACTACATGTACGAGAAGTCTACGGTAAAGGGAGTGGGCTATCGAAATCTAGAGATGGTCATCTCCACCCAGTACGGCTACGAAGGCGTGAAGCTGGTGGAGAAGCAATCCGGAAGCGGTAACGTAATTTTGTCGAAGATCGAGCTTGAGGCTGAGAGACAACTTGGCGTCAACGGGGCGTGTGACTGGCCTACCGGCGACTACCCCATGGACTACATCAACTTCACTTCCGAGCAGGAACTGGAGTACATGCCGGTCTCTTACCAGACGGGCACCTACGACCAGAAGTGGATAGACAAGCTCTGTGTCCAGAACTACAGGATCGGCGCAGTTCTGACCGAGATGTACACCCACGCTGAGCACCTGCAGAAGACTACGGAAGTCAAGACCAGAGCCTACGGCGAGGCCTTGCAGACTGACTGCTGTACCGGCGTCCTGGAGGCCAACATCAACTCCAACGTGATTGGTGTGGCCCACATCGGCTGGATGTCACGCGAGCCCGAGGCTGAGGCCGTGGTAAAGGGACGGCACGTGGAGTACGGCCGCTCTGTTGAGGACCTGACTGGCGTCTTCTCCATCGAGAAGTTCATCCAGCTCTGGGGCAACAGCACCTGCGGCGCCATCAGCGTCGACTGGCTCCCCTGTCTGTAGATTCAACGACCTGCAACTCTGAGGAAGTCCTCTCCAGGGCTTCCCAAAATCCCTTTTTGGTGGGGGAGAGACCTTAAGGCCTGAGCGAAACCCCTGGTCGATGTCGATGTTATTACTATTATTACTTAACAAATATAAGTTATATATTCTTAAATCTCCGTGATCGATGATCTGCGACCTGTGATAGATATCCTGCGGTCAAAGACCTGCGATCGATGACCTGGCTGTCGATGACCTGCGATAGAAGATCCATGATCGATAGCCAGAGATCGATGCCCTGATGCAAAAGCATCCCCGGTTGTGGAGACGACGGGAAAATGGCGATGGAGATTGGTGAAGAGATATGAATTCGAAGATTAGACTGCTGTACATTCTGGCCGCCTTGCTGGCGCTGCTCAATTTCGCCCAGGCGGCGGTGGTGATAAACGAGGTGGAATTGAATCCGCCCGGCGACGAGAACCTGAGGAAGAGCACCTTTGTGGAATGGGTGGAGCTGTACAACAACGAGACGGAGGCGGCATTCATCGGCAACTGGACCCTGACGGCACAGCCGGGAAACCTGACGCTGGCCATTCCTCCCGGGGCGGCCATTCCTCCCCTGGACCACTATCTGCTGACCGGGAGCGGAGGGTGGCTTAGCGACGGCAACCAGACCCTGATCCTGAGGAGAGCAGACGGCTCCGAGGCAGACCGCACTCCGCCGCTGACGGACACCAGGGACGACGATCTGTCCTGGCGCAGGTACCCCGACGGCCGGGATACGGACAGCGCCTCGGACTGGCAGCTCATGTACTCCAGCCAGGGATTCTGAACAGCTCACAGGCGATTTTGGGGCAGTGAGGCAAAAAGGCGGCCAAGAGTATCCCAGGCGCTGGGGGAAAAGCCCCGGGGAGATGCGCTGTGCACCAGGCAGCCGCAGAGCAAAGAGCCCCAGCCGTCCCGGGACCTTTTTGGCCCCGGTAATTCAATTGGAAATATTCAAGACAATAGCAAAATTTAAATTTACTGAGAAAACAACTAATGATCAGGAAAATCCTGCAGGAGCTCCCCCCATGTTGACCCTGTTGCTGGCAGCAACAATTCTGGCCGTTCCCTCCGTCTGGTTGTGGTACCTGACGAGGCCCCGCATAAAAAAAATATCACTTAATTTGAATTTAATTGATATTTCCTACAGCTTCCTCAGACAGATCTCCCCCGAGCCCTCATCGAAGAGCCTGGAGCCGGAGAAGGAGCCTGGACAGGAGCAGATCGACATGTCCCGCTTCTTCACCACCTGCGGCCGGTTCCTGGGGGAGCTCAGGATCCCGGCCACCGTCTACCAGGGCGACCAATTCACCGTGGCCCTGGACCTGCAGGGGCCGGAGTTCAGAAAGATCGGCGGCCAGGAACGGGGGGCCAGATCCCTGGTGGTCCCCCTGTACTCGTCGAAGAAGCTGGAGCAGGTCTACCGGCTGCTGGCCAAATTGCAGAGCAAAGAGGGATTCTCCGAGGAGGACATTCCGGCGGAGCAAGACGGTGCCAACCGCTTCCTGGAGGCGGAGCTTTCCGCCGAAGGACTGGAGATGCAGGGGGAAAACGTGCAGCGAGAGCTATTTATGCCGGACCTGGAGAAAGCCAGGACCTCCTACCTTTCGTACCGCTGGCGCTGCCGGTTTCCCGCCGCCGGGAACCACAGCGTAAAGGTGGTCCTGAGGCTCCTGGCAGACGGGGAGAGCCCCCGGCTGGGCGAGGTGAATCACCAGGTGAGCACCACCAGATTGGGAAAGCTTGAAAAAGGCCAGGTCCTGGGGCTCTCCATCCTCCTCTGCCTGGCAGCCCTGGGACTGGCCCTGGCCGCCGCCTGGGAGCTGGCGGCCTGAGGAGACCCCCGGACCATATTTTGCACTGCCTGATTTGACAGTCGCCTGATCTGCAGTGATTGGATCCTGCCAGATTACTTAATCCCGGCTCCTTCCTTCCTGGACTGGTAGTCCTTGATGGCCTCGTGGAGGGCGTCTGCAGCCAGGTTGGAGCAGTGCATCTTCTGGGGCGGCAGACCCTCCAGCTCGTCGGCCACGTCCTGGCGGGTGATCTTCATGGCCTCGTCCAGGTCCTTTCCCTTGGCCATCTCCGTGACCATGCTGCTGGTGGCGATGGCCGAGCCGCAGCCGAAGGTCTTGAACTTGATGTCGTCGATCTTCTCGTCCTTGACCTTTATGTAGATCTCCATCAGGTCCCCGCACACCGGATTTCCCACCTTGCCGTAGCCGTCCGCATTCTCGATGACCCCCACGTTGCGTGGGTTCATGAAGTGCTCCATCACCTTCTTGCTGTAACCGATTTGCTGTGCCATTATCCTCATCCCTCAGCCTGATATCTCACGCATTCATTCCTTGGATTCGTCCACATGAGCTTCGTCCCGGGCATGGATCGCACCCGGCCTGCTCCAGTTTTGGCCTGCACTCACAGAGGAGATAGCTCCCTCAGCCTGCCTACCGTCTTTTTCACCGCCTCTGCAATTACCGGCACCTGATCCTCCGTGTTGTACCTTCCCAGGGTCATGACCATGGACCCGTGGGCCTCCTCGTGCTTCAGCCCGATGGCCAGCAGACAGTGGGAGGGCTCCAGGGTCCGGGATGAGCAGGCCGATCCCGTGGCCACCTGGATGTCGAACATGGCGTCCAGGGTCAGGAGAATGCTCTCCCCCTCGATGCGGCTGAAGCGGAAGCTGGCGTGGTGGGGAAGCCGCCTGGTGCGGTCTCCGGTGAGATAGGACTCCTCCACCATCAGGATCTCATCGATCAGCCGGTCCCGGATGGATCGAAGCCTGGCGCTCTCCCCATCCATCTCCCCCCGGGCCAGACGGGCAGCCTCCCCCATCCCGGCGATGGCAAAGATGTTCTCCGTCCCCGATCGAAGACCCCGCTCCTGGCCGCCCCCGGGATTGACCGTCTGCAGCCTGACCCCCTTCTTCACGTAAAGGGCTGCAGCCCCCTGGGGGCCGTAAAGCTCGTTGGAGGAGAGGGTCAGAAGGTCGATTCCGTCCCGCTGCACGTCCACCGGGATTCTTCCGGCGGCGGCCGAGGCGTCCATGTGCAGGTACATGCCCTTTTCGTGCACCACATCCGAGATCTCGTTTGCCGGCTGAATTGTGCCGATCTCGTTGTTGGCGTACATGATGGAGGTGACCGTGGTCTCCGGGGAGACCATTCTCTCCAGCTCACCCAGGTCCACCAGGCCGCTGGAGTCCACCGGGACCATGGACATCTCGAATCCGCCCTTTTGCAGCTCCTTCATGGGATTGTGGACCGAGATGTGCTCGATGGCGCTGGTCAGAACCTTCTTCCCCTTGCCCGCGTTTCGAATGGCTGTCCCCCTGATGGCCAGGTTGTTGGACTCGGTGGCGCTGCCGGTGAATATGATGCTGGAGGGGTCCTCGGCGTTGATCAGCTCCGCCACCCTGGACCTGGCCTCCTCCAGGGCTGCCCGGGCCCGCAGGCCGGCGGAGTGCAGCGAGGACGGATTTCCGAACTCCTCCGTCAGGTACCTCTGGGCGAACCGGGCCACCCGGGGGTCGACCGGGGATGCAGACTGATAATCCAGATAAATGCCGCTCATGCGCTCCTCAGAAGGTGATGACCGAATCCGCCTCCAAGGCCAGGTCGTTTACCGTCCCCGCGCCGGCGATGACCGCCGGGGAGATGAACTCGCCCCGGGCAATCCCCAGGAGCTGGGTGCTCTGCTCGCAGACGTACATCTTGACCCCGGCGGCGATGGCCTGGTCCATGACCTCCTTGAGGCTGGGGAAGCTTCCCAGCTTGACCTTCTCCGCCTCGCCCTTCTTCACCACGGTGACCCCTTTGATCATGAAGTAGATCTCGGCCTCCACGTCCATGGCCCTGGCGGTCATGGCCAGGATGAACGGCGCGTACAGCCTCTCCGGCGTGTCCAGGCCGCTGGTCTGAATGTAAAGTATCTTGCTCATTAACAAAATCCTCCATATTTTTCTTCAGATTCTTCCCTCAGATTCTTTCCTCATATCATCCTCTGTCTGTTCACCCCTCGATCGGCACCTTTTGATCCAGGCCCGGAGGCTGATTCCCAGGACTAATATCTCATATATCTCACAGATTATTGCCGAGAATTTATTTAATACGCTTTATCCAGAATGTGAGAACAGTCCCCGATTTCTCGAACTTCAGCAACTCATGGCCGGTTCGCCTGGCCCATCGCTTTATGTCCTCCTCTGCCGCCGGATCGTCTGCCTCCACCTTCAGCACCTGTCCCACCTGGATGTTGTCCATCTCCTCCTTGGTGCGGGCGATGGGCATAGGACAGTACAGGCCGACGCAGTCCAGCTCGGCATCGGAGTTGATCTCAGAGTCCAATGGCTAGACCTCCTATTCCATTACATCCGACTGTTTCTGGGGTCAAGAGTATTAACTCTGTCTGTCTGCCGATTATTTCAGGAGGTTATTTCAGGATCTGGCTCAGCAGGGTGAGGCCGGCCAGGATGTTGGCGGCCATGAGAGCCAGGGTCGTCCTCCCCGACCAGCGGTGCAGGGGCCGTATCCTGGCAGCCCGGGACCGGAACCTGAACTGGGCCAGCCCCAGGGAGGGAGTGACCAGAAGGAGGACGACCACCAGGGTTCCCAGATAGGCGTGGGGCACCGCCAGGTGCTCCCCGGTGGAGGACTCCACCATGTAGGCCGCCGCCGTCACCCCCAGCAGCCCGAAGGCCACCCCGGCCGCCCCCAGGGCCCGGTGAGCCCTGAGCCACCACCGCCCTGGCCTATACCTGGCCATGAACATCCCGGCCACAAGGAGCAGAAAGCTGGTGAAGACCAGCGAGCCGTGGTATTTCCAGAGCGATACCCCATAAAGCGTAACCATGTCCAGTACATTTGCCATAAGCTGCCATCAACTCCCTCTGCCGCCCAGGCTCCTCATCCCGGCATGGCCCTGACGGGCTACCTTTGCCCGCCAGCAGCCACCGGAGGACCGCTCCTTGCCGGTCCTTTTACAGAATCCTGTTACAGATCCTCTTGCCGGCTTGCCGGTCCTCTTACCGGTCCTCTTTTTTCTGCTTGCCCATCTCCCTTCCCAGGGAGAAGGCCGGGCCCAGATATTTTCCGATGCCGAAGTACTTCCTGGTCTCCGGGGCAAAGACTGCCGGCCTCACCTTCTCCATGGCCGGGAGGCCGTCCTCTCCCAGGGCCGACTCCTCCACCTTGACGTCCATGACCTCCCCGATGAACTGGGTGTGCAGCCCGATCTCCACCATGGTTAGCAGGCTGCACTCCAGGACCATTGAAGCCTGGTCCAGGTAGGGGGCGTCCACCAGCTCGGCCTTTCGGGGAGAAAATCCGACAGCAGAAAGCTTGTCTTCAGACCTGCCCGAGACCAGGCCGAAGTAATCGGCTTCTCTAATCCGGTCTTCGGAGAGTATGTTGATGGTAAAGGCTCTGCGTTCCGATATGTTGCCGTAGGTGTAGGTAGCCTTCCTCAGGGAGACGCATATCGCCGGAGGGCTGGAGCAGCATATTCCGCCCCAGGCGGCGGTCATGACGTTGGGCTTGCCCGCCCGGTCGTAGGTGGCCACCACCCAGACCGGGGTTGGAAATACCAGCGCCTTTGAGCCCAGTGATATCTTCATTTCCCGTTCCTCAATCCTCTGATCATCTATCATTTTCACAAAATCCCGGGAATGCAATGCCATGGAAAGAAGACGCTCCGCCCCTTTCCACCGGCTGTCCATTCCTCAAAACAGCCGGATTCTTCTGACAGTCGTCCACAGCTCCGGGGTCTACAAACATCTGATCTACATCACGCCGGTCTGTCCATTCCTGCCTGCCAAATTCCAGCCTGCTGATTCCGGCTGGCCAATGTTCAAACAGGTGGCCCCGTCCCGGATAGGCCATCCCGGGCAGGGGCACTTTCCGTTCCGTTCTGGCTGAGGATAGCCCCTCTGGCCAACACAGCCTCCAATAGCATGTAGGTTTGCCCTGCCTGGAATAAATCAATTGTGGTTTTTGAAAGGTGATCCCGCAATGAGCAAGCGTGGGTTCTTCAAATCCGGGTATGCTTCCAGGTTCCCCGCCGGTAGAGCAGATAGAAAATGACAAACTGGCAGGTGATGCCAAGAACGCTGGCATACCACACCCCCTGGATGCCCAGGCCCAGCCAGCGGGGCAGAATCAGTGCCAGGGGGATCTGGACCAGGACCATGGAGACGACGGTGGCGTACATGGGAAGCTTTGTCTCCCCCGCGCCGTTCATGGCGAAGGAGAGGACGATGGCCACCGCCAGCAGCACGTAGGCCGGGGAGACCGTCTGGAAGTAGTCGACTCCGATGGAGGTGCTGGAGCCGCTGGGATCGAATACCTCCATGATCTGCTCGGCGAAGGCGAAATAGAGGATGGAGAGGGCGGCCATGAGCCCTCCGTAGAGCAGAAGGGAGAGCTTCACCCCCTTCTCCGCCCGCTCCGGCGCCCTGGCTCCCAGGTTCTGCCCCACCACCACCGCCGTTCCGGTGGCGATGCCAAAGCCGGGCATCAGGGCCACCAGCTCCATTCGGCCGGCGATTCCGTAGGCAGAGATGGCGCTAGCCCCGTAGAAGGCCACTATGGCCATCATGGCCAGGAAGGACAGGCTTCGCACCGCCGACTGGACCGAGTTGGGGATGGCCACCCGGACGATCCTCCAGGCAATGGACAGGTCGGGCAGAGGGGGAGAGGGAAAACTGAACCGGGAGGTGCCGTTGCAGAGGATGTGCAGCGCCAGGGCCAGTCCCACCCCCCGGGAGAGGACGGTGGCCAGGGCCGCGCCTGACACTCCCATCTCCGGGAAGATCCACAATCCGAAGATGAAGAGGGGGTCCAGAGCGATGTTGATCAGGTTGGCCAGGACCATCAGGTACATGGGGGTCCGGGCGTCGCCCACGCTTTGAAAGGAGGAGGAGACTATCCACAGCTCCACCATGGTGAAGACCCCCAGGAGCAGGGTGGACAGGTACTGGCTGCCCAGGGCTTTCACCGCCTCCGGAGCGCCCATCAGGGCCAGGATATCCCCGGCGAAGAACAGGCCGGCCAGGGAGAGGAGCACGGAGAAGAACAGGCCGATGTACATGGCGCTGACCAGGAACAGGCCCACCCGGTCGTACTCCCTGGCTCCGTAGGAGCGGGAGATGAAGGCCGTGGTGGCGGTGACGATGCCGATGACCACGGTCATCAGGACCATGATTATGGTCCCGCTCATGGCCACTCCGGCTATGGCGTCCGCTCCCAGTCGGCCCACGAAGTACAGGTCCACCAGCTCGAGGACGCTTTGAAGCAGGTTGCCCACCACTATGGGCAGGGAGACGGCCAGCAGGCCGCGCAGGATATTTCCTTCCGTGATCTCGTTTGTCATCTTCCAATCCAGCTCTTGAACGAATCCCCAATGCCGCCTTTCACGCCCCCGAATCGCCGACTCAGGGGGCTGTCCGAGGGTACAGCCCGCCTTCCCGGCCCCGGGACCTCCTGGACCCCCAGGACCTCCACGGTTCCGGGGATGGGGGGCCCGGAATGCACAGCCAGGAACGCACCCCAGGTGGAGCCGGAGCGCACCAGGTCAGAGTGTGAGCACCACATCCAGAGCTGCAGATTAAAAAGCCTGCCCCCGGACCGGGCCGACAGGACCCGGGAAGGGGATTTTCAGGAGGAGGCCAGGCAAAGGAGGCCCTCTCCCACAAATTTTAAGTTCCCGGCGGTGCCTCTACCTCAGGGGTTAGTGTGAATATGAAAGCATGGATAATACTGATCATCATGGCCCTGGTGGGGTCAGCCTCAGCCGCCGGCATGTCCGGAGGAGGGGGCGACCCCCTGGGCCTGGGAAGCACGGGCACGGGAGACACCACCTACAGGCCGGACTGGCTGAACCCGGTGGGTGCGGACAGGCCGGACTGGGATCCCTTCGCCCCGGGCTCGGGCGAATGGGCGGGAAAGCCTGTCTGGGACCCCTACGGTCCCTCTTACCGCCAGACTCTGGCTCTGGAAGCGGCAGATCCGGCGGCGGAAGGGCTGACCGTCTCAAACGATCCGCGCACCTTCAACCAGCTCTTCCTGCAGATCGGGAACACCCTGGCCACTGAGGGCTCGGTCTTCCTGGGGGATCCCATAATCCTGTGGACCAGGTTGAACGGGCGGGGAAGCCTGGAGCTGTACGACAAGGGTGAGGTCATCCTCTCCCAGGGCTACGTCACCCCGGGCTGGTACCGCATCCGAGGAGCTTACGCCGACATCCTGAGCTACCATTACTTCATCCTGAGGGCGGCCGGAATCTATAGCAACAACCTGTCCATCGGTGTGGAGGCGGGCGGATTTCCCACCTCCTACAGCCTGACCGGCCAGGTGGTGGACCAGACCGGCCGGGGCATGTCCTGGGTCAGCATCAGGATAGTGGGGAGCGAAGGCGGCACCTTCACCAGGACCACCGACAACTTCGGCTACTACGGCATGGACCTGCCCTCCGGCTACTACGTGATCGAAGCTCAGAAGGAAGGCTACCGATTCACCCAGTCCACGGCCAGGGTGTGGACGGGAACCATATCCGCGGCCAGAAGGATATTGGGATTCCCCCTGGACTCTCCGGCGGCCTTCTATGACACCGCCGGGACTTCTGGGACCACTGCTGCCGCCACCACGGCCGCCGCCTCTGCCGGGGCCGCGAACCAGGGGTGGCTGCAGGGCCAGGTCCTGGACAGCAGCAGGCAGCCTGTAGCCCAGGCGGTGGTGGGCGCCAGGGAGGCTCAGGTCTTCGTCCTGTCCGACGCCGGGGGCAACTACGAGCTGGCAGTAGCCACCGGATGGCACACCATCACCGTGGAGAAGCCAGGGATGAGCTTCCCCACCTCAACGGTCCTGATCCAGGCCGGAAAGACCAGCCACCTGGACGTAAAAGCGCTATGAAGCCCTGGATTCCCGTGTCCCGGGGCACGGGATCCCAGGCGGGCCGTGGTGGACGATATTTCCGGGGCCTGCCCGGATCGAACAATGGGCGAACGATGAGCGAATGATGGGCAAACGACAGTAGAGCAACAAAATAGAA
>JAAEEW010000191.1 GCA_013415595.1 Methanosarcinales archaeon
AGAGGAGGGTCTTCGGGTCGGTGTCCAATCCGAGCATCCTGGATCGAATACGAGGTTCCACCGAGATATTCGAGCTGGGGACCATCGCCGGCATCTCCGGGTCCATCATGAACGAGTGCCGCATCAAGTCCCTGCCTGCCGTCTGCCTGCTGGGGGAGACCATAAGCGAAGAGCCCGACCCCCGGGCGGCGGCTGCCACCATCGAGGCCCTGAACAAGATATACGGGCTGGACGTGAGCACGTCCAAGCTCATGGAGAGGGCCAGCGAGATCGAGCTGCAGATGCACCAGCTGGCCGAGCAGGTGAAGAGCACTGCCCAGGAAGAGGTCCCGGGGAAGGAGTTCCCCATGTACGGGTGATGTCCATGATCTGCTTTGCACTGACCGGCATAACCAGACAGGTCATTCAGGACCTGATAAAGAACAGGATAAGAACCGTGGAGATCAGGAGCCCTCACAACTTCTACACCCTGCAGGGCGTGGACGTGGGCGACCCCATCTTCGTAACCCCCGCCAGCCACACCGACGTGATACCGGGCACCAGCGGACTTATCACCAGGGTAAACGAGCTGCAGATCATGACCCACCGCATGGTCCAGTCCGGCGAGAACTACTACGAGGAGATCGAGTCCCAGGCGGCCCGGGCTCAGCTACAGCTCGTCAGCTACGGCCGGGTCAGGACGGTCAAGGGCGGGGGATTCGCCTCGCCTATGAGCCTGGAAGTGGACGAGGTCCGCTACTGCGACGCCAGGTGAGAGCCCCAACCAGCGAGAGACATGGTCAGGTAGTTCAGAGGTGAGAAGCGTAAAGGTACTGGCGGTAACCGGCAGGATGGCAGAGGAGGAGGTCAGGAGGTCGGTAGCCAAATCGAAGATTGGCGCCGACGTCCTGGTCCTGGACGTGGACGTGGCGGCCTTCATCACCCCCGGCCTGCTGAGGAGAGCCGGGCCTGCCGGGTACGACCTGATTCTGATCCCCGGGGCCATCACCGCCGACTTCGGGGATGTGGAGGGGGAGCTGCAGACGGCCATCCGCCTGGGGCCCAAGCACGCCGTGGACCTGGGGGAGGTGGTGGACCAGGTGGCCGGTACGGATGAGGGCAATCGGGTGGAGCTCTCAAAGACTACTCCGGCCTGCGTCCTCCTGGCCGACCGGCTGGCAGAGAAAGCCCGGGCCCTCCTGCAAAGCCTGGAGGAGAGGGCCGGATGCCACATCACGATCAAAGGGCAGAAGGTCGGCGGAACCAGCCGCATGAAGGTCCTGGCGGAGATCGTGGACTCGACCAGCCTGGACGAGGCCCTTTTGCAGGCCCGCATTCGCTATTACCAGGAGCAGGGGGCGGACATGATCGACCTGGGAGTCCCCCTGGATGCCAGCCCCGCCGACGTGGAGAGGACTGTCTCCCTGGCCAGGAAGGCCACCGATCTGCCGGTGAGCGTGGACACGGTGATTCCGGATCTGATACTGGCCGGGGCCCGGGCCGGGGCCGATCTGATCCTGAGCCTTAATGGGGAGAACATCTCTGTGGTGGGGCCGACCCTGGCCGGGCTGGAGGTGCCGACGGTGGTCATTCCCGGGCCCAAAAGCTCCCTGCAGGAGAATATGGACCGGGCGAGGACTCTAGGAATCGATGTCATCGCCGACCCGGTCCTAAGCCCGCCGCTGCAGGGTCTGGCGGCCTCCCTGGTCGACTACCTGGCCTACCACCGCTCGAGCCCTCAAACGCCTATCTTCTTTGGAGTGGGCAACGTCACCGAGCTGATCGATGCCGACAGCCAGGGGGTCAACGGCCTGCTGGCGGCCCTGGGGGCGGAGGTGGGGGCCAGCATTCTGTTCGTCCCCGAGTACAGCCCCAAGGCCACAGGAAGCGTGCGGGAACTGCGGACGGCCTCGGAGATGATGGCTGTGGCCCTGGAGAGGAAGAGCCCGCCCAAAGACCTGGGGATAGATCTGCTGCTGCTGAAAGAGAAGAGGAGACGGCCGGGGGGGGAAATGCCGGAAGAGTGGACGGAGGCCGGCGATTCCAGCGGCCCCCATCGCGAGATGGACCCCGCCGGACCCTTCCGCATTGCTCTTTGCGGGGAGAGAATCCTGGCCGTGCACGAGAGGGCGACGATCGCTGGAAAAAGCGCCCGGGAAATGCTGAAGGCCATCATCGATAAGGGGCTGGTGACCAGGCTGGACCATGCCGGCTACCTGGGCCGGGAGCTGGAGAGGGCGGAACTGGCCTTGAGGCTGGGCCGGAGCTGTGCCCAGGACGATCAGTTCTAGGGCAGAAGATTTAAAATAACAATATTCCATCCCCAGGTGACAATGAACCAGAAGGATTTCGCAAAAGTCTTCGCCATCCTCGTCGGCGCGATCATGATCTTCTCGGCATTCGCCAGCTTCGTCATGCGCGGTGGAGATCCCGCTGAGGGAGGAGATACGTCGTCCCTGGACCAGGGCTCCCTCGAGGATTTCGGACGGAACGGCAGGCTGGTGGACATGAGCTTCGCCAGCCTGCAAGATGTGCTGCAGATGTGCCCTGAAGAGACCGTGCTCGCATACTGGATCGACGCGGATGCTTCCCAGAACCTGACTGAAGCTGCCAGAGCAGCCATACCCCCGGCCATACCACCGGGCCTGGGTCTGCGTTACGGCAGCAGCCTTTACCCCAACAAGATATCCAGGATGGCCACTGCCCTGATGAACGATAGCTGGCTGGAGTTCCACTGGGTCAGGCCCTTCAGCGTGGGATACCAGAGCCTGGTGATTCCCTACGACGGATTCATGATCATCCCCAGCAACGCCGATTTCTCCACAGTCATCGGCAAGCCCATCCTCATCGGCCCCCAGCCCAACCTGGAGATGGTGCTGGACGTGATCTCCGGCGACTTCCCCACGGACCTGTTCACCCTGCCCTATGATGAGGCGGCCGACCTGCAGATTGCAGGGCTGGGAAAATCCCTTGCGGCAGAGTCTATCTTTGCCAGGCCTCTGGGCGGAGACTACGAGGAGTTCTACGTCGGCCTCACCGCCTCGGGCGCTGATGGCTACGCTTTGATTGCCAGGTACATCTCCCCGGGCACAGCCGCCTCGGGAAGGGCGAACCAGATCGCCACCCAGTTCGGCCTGGCCGTCTCTACGGAGGCTGACACGCTGACTGTAGAGGGCAGCGTGGGCCAGGACAGGCTGACGGATCTGCTATCGGCGCTTCTCGCGCCGTAGCGCAACCTTTTTACGTGGGGAGAGTCAGCCTGATCTGCCTAAGGCACTTTTGCGATGAATGATGACGGGCAGTCTGCCCTGAAGGAGAATGAGATAATGGCAAAACCAATATACGTCAGATTTGATGTTCCAACCGAGCTGGCCTCTAAGGCTCTGGATGCCCTGGAGATGGCCCGAAACACAGGACGAGTTAAGAAGGGAACCAACGAGGCTACCACGGCAATCGAGCGCGGCGTGGCCAAGCTGGTGATCATTGGCGAAGATGTGGAACCGCCCGAGATAGTGGCTCATATACCGCCTCTTTGCGAGGAGAAGAACACTCCTTACGTCTACGTGAAGAAACAGAGCGACATCGGCTCGGCCACCGGTCTTGGAGTACGGAGCGCAGCCGCAGCCATAGTAGAACCAGGCAAGGGCAAGGAGATCCTCGAAGAGGTCGTCCAGAAAGTCCAGGCCTTGAAGTAGGTGATTCCTCGTGGATGATAACGGCGTTCCGGCTGAAGTTATTGAGGTAATAGGCGTCACGGGGATGCACGGCGAGGCCACTCAGATCAAGTGCAGAATCCTGGAGGGGTCCAACAAAGGACGGATCATCACCAGGAACTGCATGGGACCGGTGAGGATGGGAGACGTCCTGATGCTCCTCGAGACCGCACGTGAAGCCAAGAAACTGACCAGCAGGTGATCTCAAATGGAAGAGAGAAAGTGCTCGTTTTGCAGCAAGACGCTTGAGCCCGGTACTGGGAAACTTTACGCAAAGAAGGACGGTACCGTTTTCTACTTCTGTTCATCCAAGTGCGAGAACAACGTGAAGCTGGGCAGGGTTACCAGGCGCATAAAGTGGGCCAGGAAGGGGGCATAGAGCCTGGAGAGGACATTCGTCATGATCAAGCCCGACGGCGTGATGAGAGGGCTGGTGGGCAGGATCATTCAGAGGGTCGAGGAGAAGGGCTTCAAGATCGCGGCCATGAAGATGAACGTCATGAGCCAGGAGAGAGCCAAGGAGCATTACGCTGAGCACGTGGGCAAGAAGTTCTTCCAGGACCTGGTGGACTTCATAACCTCCGGACCCTCCGTGCAGATGGTGGTCGAGGGCAAGGGAGCCATCGCCGCCATGAGAAAGATGAACGGGGCTACCAATCCGGCAGAGGCCGCTCCTGGAACCATACGGGGCGACTTCGGGATAGAGACCGGCAGGAATGTGGTTCACGGGTCCGACTCTCCGGCATCGGCTGCCAGGGAAATCGCCCTGCACTTCAGCCAGTCCGAGCTGCTGGACTACAACCGCATTGACGAGCCCTGGCTCTACGAGTGATTGATTCTAAGGAGGCGGCAATACGCCGCCGCCCAATTCTCTCGTGGGATACCTATTTAAATCCAGTAAATATATATGTATTCTTACAGAACTGTCTCTGAGGGGCGATCCGATTATGCGGCAGAAGACTAAGAAGGGGAAGAAGTCCAAAGAGGACACGGAATCGAACCTCAGGACGCCCATCGTCTGCGTAATGGGCCATGTAGATCACGGAAAGACCTCCCTGCTGGACAGGATTAGAGGGACCACCGTGGCCAAGTCCGAGGCCGGGCTGATCACCCAGCATATAGGGGCTACAGAGATTCCCCTGGATCTGGTGGAGGACTTCTGCGGATCGAACTTCAGAGGATCCATGCAGGTTCCGGGGCTGCTTTTCATAGATACTCCCGGGCACCACGCCTTCACCTCTCTGCGGAGCAGAGGGGGGGCCCTGGCCGACCTGGCCATACTCATCGTGGACGTCAACGACGGATTTCGGCCCCAGACCATCGAGTCCCTGAACATTCTGAAGCGTTTCAAGACCCCCTTCGTGGTGGCGGCCAACAAGATAGACCGCATATCAGGCTGGAGGGCCACCGAGAACTCCCCCTTTGCCAGGACACTGCCCAACCAGAACGAACGGGTGCAAGAAGAGCTGGACACCAGGATCTACGAGCTGGTGGGAGAGCTTTACAAGTACGGATTTGACTCGAACCGCTACGACCGCATCCGGGACTTCACCCGCAACGTGGGAATAATACCTGTGAGCGCCATCACCGGGGAAGGAGTCCCTGACCTGCTGATGGTCCTGGTGGGGCTGGCCCAGCGTTTCTTGAAGGATAATCTGATGATTCAGTCCAGCGGCCCCGGGGTGGGGACCATACTGGAGGTCAAGGAGGAGAGGGGTCTGGGGACCACTCTGGACGTCATCCTCTACGACGGGGAGATCCGGGTGGGGGACAACATCATCGTCGGCACCTCCCGGGATCCAGTGGTGACCAAGATCCGGGCTCTGCTTAAGCCCCGACCTCTGGCGGAGATCAGGAGCGAGGAGAGATTTTTGCCGGTGCGCCACGTGGTAGCGGCCAGCGGCATCAAGGTATCGGCGCCCAAGCTGGAAAACGCCCTGGCCGGCTCCACCATCCGGGTGGTGGGCCAGGAAGAGGATGCTGAAGCCCTGTCCAAGGAGATCAAGCAGGAGCTGGAAGCGGTGCGCATCGACACCGAGAGCGTAGGGGTGACCCTGAAGGCGGATACCATCGGCTCCCTGGAGGGGCTGGTGGGGGAGCTGAAGTCCAGGGAGATACCCATACATTCTGCCGACGTGGGACCCATCTCCAGGAGAGATATCATCAAGGCCAGCGCTCTGCAAGACCCCCTCCATTCCGCCGTCCTGGGGTTCAACGTCGATCTGCTGCCCGATGCCATATTCGAGATTCAGAAGGGGGACGTCCCCGTCTTTCAAAGCGACGTAATTTACACCCTCCTGGACAACTACGAGGACTGGATCGAGGAGCGGAAGATGAGGATGGAGCAGGAGAGGCTGGAGGCCATAATCCGGCCGGGCTGCATCCGCCTGCTCCCGGACTGCGTCTTCAGGCAGTCCAAGCCGGCTATCGTGGGAGTGCAGGTGGTGGGCGGGGTGATAAGACATCAGGTCTCCCTGATCAGGCAGGATGGTGCGATGGTGGGCTCCATCAAGGGCATTCAGGAGAGAAACGAGAACGTCGGCTCGGCCACTTCCGGTCAGGAGGTGGCAGTCTCCATCGACGGCCCCACCGTGGGAAGGCAGATCCACGAAGGAGATATCCTCTACGTCAACATCCCGGAGAAGCACGCCCGGATCATCGAGCAGGAGCTCAAGCCCAAGATGTCTGATGACGAGCTCAACATCCTGGAGGAGTACCTGGATATCAGGCGGAAGAAGGACCCGTTCTGGGGAAGGTAAGCACCTCTCCCCGCCCCGCCTTTAATCTCCGCCCTCTCCCGCGCAGGATGCCACTGCGTCCGGGCATGAGTTTTCTGAAATATTCCGTCCGGGCTCCCTTACCTCACGCGGCAATCATCATTCCCGACGTCGGGCCAGGGCACGTCGAGAATTCTATAAATTTATTAGATTTTAGATTGAGTATTATATTTTCGGCAGGGCTCTGGGCTGCTATTCGGAATCTTCATATTTAGCCATAAATTAGGTGATGCATCTCGTTATAGAATCAATCTAATTTTTCATATATATTTAGATGAGATCTTCTGGTTATCTTTTGAAAAGTGTTATATAAAAGAAGATCTATTACCCAGGTGGGGGAGATGGATATCATGCTCCTGTTTAAAAAGTTCACCATAATTTTCTTGCTGGTGGCCCTGATGGCAACCGCCGCGGCTGTGGAACCTGTGCAGCTCGGCGGGGGAAGGGCCGATGAGGCCATCAACCTGCAGTCCGGGGCCCGGCAGCCGGGATACGTCCCCCGGATGACCACCTCCGGCTTTGCCTCGCCCCAGACCGCCCAGACCATGGCCCTGGACCCCGGGGCCATGGTTCACCAGGCCGGCGTCTTCATGCAGGAGGCCCTGGAGGCCCGGGATCAGACCCTGGCGGCCAGAGACTCTGCCCTGGAAGCCCGGAACCGGACAGAAGCCCTGGCCGAAGAGGCCAGGACCAATGGAGAGCTGGCAAAGGCCGCCCAGGTAAAGGCAGCAGAGAGCAGAGAGAGCTGTGCCCTCGGCGCCACTATGTCCCAGGATTATGCAAACCAGAGCCGGACGGCGGCCCTGGAGGTGCAGGAGGTCTACAACCAGGCCATGAACCTCACCCTGGGCCTGGAGAACCTGACCGAGCAGCTAAAGATGGCCGAGCAGCAGTCGATGAATCTCAACGAGACAGCGCCTTCAGGCCTGAACGCGAGCTCAGGATCCGGCACCCTGGCCCGGGATCTGGAAGACCTGCGAATCAGGCTGCAGGATCTGGATAGAAGACTGGCCGCTGTGGAGGACCGGATATCAACCGCGGACCGGTTAGCCGGTGGGACCTGATGCTGAGGGGCAAGTGATTTTTGGGGGAATGGGATTGGAGATGAGGATTGAGCACGCCGACAGGATGCCGGGAGCATGAACTGAGGTCCTGAACAGATGTAAAGACTGCGGGACAAAAACCGTTTGGGGTGGGGATCGTCCCCTTTTTTAGCTCTTTCTGAGCTTCTTCTTGACCGTATCCAGCTTGCCGGGGCTCTTTTCCATGGTGGAGGCGTTGGCCTCGATGAATATGTTGGGCGTGGATGTGACGTTATTGAAGGTCCTGACCATCCCCCGGGGATAGATCACCCGGAAGGTCTCCACCCTGGTGCCCAGGGGCCGGGAGTCGAACAGATAGTAGCCGCTGGAGTACTTGGCGGTGCCATCGATCTCAATCACCGCCCGATAAGGATCTGCCCTGGTAATTCTGGTCTCCGGATAGCCGGTGAAGAGCCGGTCCAGATCCGGCTCCAGGTGCCTGCATCCCAGGGCCAGCACGTACAGCCTGGCGAAGTTGTCCAGGGTGTAGTTTACCTGGAAGACGGTAGCATTTCCATTCACGGACATGGTCACTTCGTCCACCTGCAGGTACTCTCCTCCGCTAGCCATGGAGACGGCAGTGGCACAGATAATCAGGAATGCTATGGCCAGGGCGGATCTCATGTACCTATGCACCTCAGCTCTTGGGTGTGCCTATGAGCGCAGGAAGTACTATTATGAGCACCAGTAGGACTATGAAAATGGCGAAGAGAATCTGCTGACGCTTCTGAGCCGACTTGTACTTTGATTGGCAAAGCTCATCGCAGAAGGTCTGGTTCTCATCCACTGTATTTCCACAGACAATACAGTGCTTGTGTGGTATAACCTTGGACAACATGATCACCAAGCAAATGAAAAATAAAGAGTATGGTAGATAAGAGTTTTCCCATGAAGGGTAGGGAGCCATTGGAGAGTCGGAGAGGGACTGTGGAGATTAATTGCGAGATAAAATACGGGATTGGCAGGGCTCAAGTAGGCTTTGATGCAGCATTTTTGAATATGACCTTTGCCAAAATATAATCATCTTTTGGATTTAACTTGCTAATTTATGGGAAAGTTGGATCAGTGGAGATGACTTTTTGACGGAGATTTTCCAGTGGAAATAAAGGGGTTTTGGCCGGCCTTGCGACCCGGCGCGGCTGGATTAAGTATAAAAGGTTGCATGGCTTCCAGGGGAGACATGCGTAAACTTGTTGCCATCTCATGCTTGATGCTGCTGATTTGCCTGCTGCCCCTGGGAGGGGCCAGGATGTACATCGTGGACAGCGAAGGCTTTGCCTATACAACCATTAACGAGGCGGTGGCCGACGCCGGCGACGAGGATATCATCTACATCAAGCCGGGAACCTACAGCGAGGAGGTCGTCCTGGACAAGAAGCTCTACCTCATGCCCCTCAAGGGCGAGGAGGGGCCCATAGTCCTCCAGGGCGACGGCATGGAGGCGGGAATCACCATCAACGCCGACGGATGCTCAATTGAGGGAATGACCATCGCCGGCTTTGCCGAGGCGGGAATAAAGGTGGCCTCTGCCGGCAACCTGATCAAGAACAACCAGTTAACCCAGAGCCGGGCCGGCATCCTGCTCTTCGACTCCAGCGACAACGAAGTATCCGGCAATGCCCTCACCGATTGCACCGGGGGAATAGTGCTTTACGCAGGCTCAAAGAACAACCGTCTGCTGGATAACCAGATCTCCAACAGCAGCCTTTCCATTCTCCTAAGAGACGTGCCTGGAAACGCTATAACCGGCAACAAGATCTCGTCTTGCGATTATGGAGTCTACCTGATGAACTGCAGCAACAACCAGATCGATCAGAATGCCATAAAGGAATCCACATTCGGGATCAATCTGGAGAACTGCACGGACAACACCATCCAGGGATGCACCATAGAGAGCGGCGGCTACGGCCTTAACGTGCTGGCCTCCTCCGGAAACGTATTCCAGAACAACAATCTGACCTCGTTTGAGGATACGGCCATCAACATGATCTACTGCCGGGATAACGAGTTCAAGGACAACCTGGTGAAGGACAGCCAGTTTGGAATCATCGTCCTGGACTCGGAGATGAACGCCCTGGAGAACAACCGGCTGGAGGGAACGGACAGGGGCCTTTACGTCGAGGACTTCACCGGGCACGGGCTGAACAACCAGATCTCTGAGACCAATACCATAGACGGAGAGCCCATCCTCTACATTTACGGCCAGAAGGGCGCGGTCATCCAGGGACGGGAAGTGGCTCACCTGACCCTGGCAGAGAGCCAGGACTGCACGGTTCAGGGCAACACCATCACCAACGACGCCCTGATGCTGGCCAACTCCACCGGAAACAGGATTGTGGAGAACAACGCGTCCGGATGCTGGGGGATGGCACTCACCAACGCCAGCGGCAACCTGGTGGCAAACAACAGGGCAGTGGCCAACAAGTACAACGGCCTGATCCTGGTCATCTCTGAAGGGAACAACATCTCCGGAAACATCCTGTCCGAGAACAGCCAGAATGGGCTAAGGCTCATAGAATCCCGCGCCAACTCTATCAGTGCCAACCAGGTAGATCAGAACGTGCAAGCCGGCATCTGGCTGAACGTCTCCGCGAAAAATCTGATATCCGGAAATCAGATCTCCAATAACAGCATGGGATTATCCATCACCATGTCTGTGGACAACAGGATCTACCACAACAACTTCCTGGACAACGGCGAGCAGGCTGAGGATAAGCTCGGCAACAACACCTGGGACGGGGGGGAGGTGGACGGAGGCAACTTCTGGAGCGATCTCAGCTGTCGGGGATACATCTGCCAGGATTTCCCCAAGCTGATCTCCGGAGGGGCCATTGACCGCTACCCGTATGCAGAGAGGGACGGCTGGACCAAACCCCGGCCGCTGCCCCCGTCCAACCTCTCAGCCAAAATCTCGACCAATGCATCCACCAATGAATCCACCATCTTGGCCGCCAATGTCTCGACCAGCATATCCACCAACGTATCCGCCGGCGTGACCCCGGATTTATCCGCCGGCCCGTCCGTCAATCTGTCCAGCAACCAGTCCGCCGAGGCCTCTGAGGCCTATGTCAACCTGTCTGCCAGCGACTCCGGATCCGATGTTGGGGATAATCCCTCTGCCTGATGGAAAATGAGGACGCCAGGAGGCCGGGACTCTGCAGGGACGCTACAACACCGAAAGCTTCTTGAAGAGATGAGGGAGTAATTCAGAACCATGGCAAGGAAGAAGAATGAAGCCCCGGGCCTGATGTCATCGGCGGGGTTGATGAGATACTTCGAAGCAGATGAGACGGCCATCAAGCTGGACCCCAGGATGGTAGTGGGAGCCTGCGTCGCCTCCGGCGTGGGAATTCTGGTCCTGAACATGGCTTTTGGGCTGTGGCCTTAAGGACCACAGCCAGCCTCCAGCCAGCGGTTTCATAAAGGGGCAGAGGTTCAATAAAGAGAGGCTGCCGCCCCCTGAAGCTATTTTAAAAGGTTATTTGGCGATCTCCTCGCGCAGGGCAGAGACCACCTTCTCGAAGCTCTTCCAGGCCGGGGTGTCCCTGCTCACGAAGGCCAGTCCCTGATCTCCCAGCTTGCCGATCTCCGGGTCGATGGGAATGGCGCCCAGGAAATGCAGGCCCATCTCCCTGGCCTCCCGCTCTCCGCCGCCGCTCTTGAAGACGTCGATCATCTGGCCGCAGTGGGGGCAGATGAGGGTGCTCATGTTCTCGATGATCCCCAGGATGGGCACGTTCATGAGCTGGAACATGTTGACCGCCTTCTTGGAGTCCAGGATGGCCACCTCCTGGGGGGTGGTGACTATCACCGCTCCGGTCAGGTCCGGTATGAGCTGGGCCAGGCTTATGGGCTCGTCGCTGGTCCCCGGGGGAAGGTCCACCAGCAGGAAGTCCAGGTCGCCCCAGTTGACGTCGGATATGAACTGCTTGAGGGCCGCCATCTTCATGGGGCCCCGCCAGACCACGGCCGAGTCCCGGCTGGAGAGGACCAGGGCCATGGAGACCACCTTGATGCCGTCGGCGTTGACGGGCTCCACGCCCCCCGGTCCTGCGGTGAGGCGGAGGTCCTCGATTCCCAGCAGCTTGGGGATGTTGGGCCCGGTGATGTCGGCATCCAGAATACCCACACGGTAGCCGCTGCGCTTCAGGACCATGGCCAGGTTGACGGTCACCGTGCTCTTGCCTACGCCGCCCTTGCCGCTGCCGATCAGGATCTTGTGCTTGATCCTGCCCATGCGGTCCGAGATCTCGGCCCGGGGATCGCTGCATGTTCCCCGGGACTCACAGGAGTCGCATAACGAGTCGCAGCTCTCGGCGGGGTTGGGCTTTCCCCTCTGCGGGGAGTCTCTCTTATTATCAATCGTCATCTGATCACACCAATGATAGAATAATTCCTGATTGACTTGCACTCTTAATAGGTTTGCCGGAAAATTCAAACATAAAAAAGGAGTTTGCCTTCCTGAGATTGTCTCTTTACCCTTTCTTCCCGCTCCAGGATCTTGACGTACTTCATGACGTCCCTCATGTCCAGGCCCGTCTGCTCCCCGATCTCCACCACGGTGCAGGGGTTCTCCTGGAGAAGGGATACGATCTCTTGCTCCATGTCCCGGGGGACGTGCCAGTTCCAGTCGGGGATCACTTCCGCATCCTGGAAGATGTCCAGCATGTCCAGCATCCCGTCCTGGCTGAGGGGCTCTACCGGCTCGCTGGGAGGCCGGACCACGGTGTTGAGCTGCACCCTGTCCGGGCCTATCTCCTCCACCAGGCTGGCTATCTGAGGAGCCTCGTGGTCGTTGACCCCCTTGAC
>JAAEEW010000027.1 GCA_013415595.1 Methanosarcinales archaeon
TCGGAGTCGCCGATAGCCTGGTGCTGCCGGAGACCAGGGATATAGCCAGGCTCGACATCAGGATCGACTCAGAGAGGTACGTGCACGCCGAAGGACTGCATAGTCCGCTGACTGCTTTCGATGCTAGCTTCATCCCCCACGATTTTTCCCCCAGGGTCACTGGGGTGGTCAGAAACAGCCTGAATCGTTCCATAACCAACGTCAGGGTCTCGGCCATTCTCTTTGACTCCGAAGGGAAGATTATCGGCGGCGGTTCGGAGACGGTAGCTTTCGTTCCTCCCGGCGCTCCCATCGGGGTGGAGATAAATGTGGCCACCCGGGGTGATCCGGCCAGCGTGAGGCTTTTCACCTCCTTTTACGAGCATTCGATAATCGAGAGCAGCTCTGGAATGAACCGGCCCCTGACGGTCGAGAATCTGCATGACCTCATGTCAATAAACGCCACCCTGGAGGAGAAGCTCAAGCTGGTCGCCGTCGGGGTGGTGCAGGACGCGTACGGCAATGCCAACTTCGGCTTCGTCGTTGAGAATCCTGATCGGGTGCTGGCTTTTCACCTTACATCATATCAGGCTGCTGCCTATGATGCCTCCGGCAGGGTGATCGGAGTGGCAAGCGGCATAATTCCGCTGACATTTCCGGGGGAGAAGATGGGTGTGGACAGCTCGCTGCAGGTGCCTGAAGGCTCCAGGATCGATCGTCTGGAGATAGTCATCGATCAGCAATCCGCCGACGGTCTCACGCTGCCAGGGGCAAGTCCGCTCGCCAGCGAACGGGCGGCCTTCATTCCCAGCGCTCTGCAGCCGAAAGCAACGGGAATCATAAAGAACTCCATGGATAAGGCCATTGCATACGTTCCGGTGTCCGCCATAGCCTATGACGACCAGGGAGAGATAATCGGGGTGGGACAGGGTTACATAAGCTCCGTGCCGGCCAATGGGGAGTCGGTTGCGGATATTTACATGCACTCGTCCGCTGAGCCGGCCAGTGTTGAACTCTATCCCCAGATCACCGATCCGCTGGCCATCAGGCTTTACACTCCCTGAAGCAGGACAATCTCCAGATGCTCATATTTGATTCGCGGCTCTGACCTGCTTTTCGCTCCCTCTACCACACCTTCAGGTCCACGCCCTCCACCCGGACCATTCCCCCCTCCGAGTGAACCACCACCCCGGAGTGGACCTTCTGCATCATGCAGTGGCCGGGGATGAACCGCACCGTCTGGCCCACCTCCGGCACCCTTCCCCGCTCCACCGTGCCCTCGAAGGCCGCCACCATGCAGATCCCCAGGTCCTTGTAAACCGTCTCCTCTCCCTCCCCCAGTAGGTGTATGGGACCGATTATGTGCACCGTGAGAATGCCGTGATCGTACTTCAAGACCCGGGCAAAATGGGTGATGGGACAGCCCAGAGGCCGGTAGCGTATCAGGTCGCCGGTCAGGAAATCGTGGGTGTGGTCGAAGGGGTACAGGTCCTCCCGGCAGCCCTGCTCGCCCTTGAGCGGCCCCAGGGAGAAGTCCGCCTGCAGGCCGTCGATGACCCCCACGATCCTCTCCTCAACCCGGGACGCCTTCTCTTTTAAAAGAGCTTCTATTCTGGCCCTGCTCTCCAGGAACCGCTCCTGCTTCATGAAGGGGCACATATCCAGCTCCTCCATCCCGGTCAGGAAACCGGCAAACTCCCGGCAGTTTCGCTTCCCGCACTCGCCGCAGTTGTACCCGGGAAGCAGCCGCTCCATCTCCATGGCCTACTCCCCCGTGTACTCCATGAATCCGTCCAGGTGGCGCAGGACTCCCCGGTGGTGCTCCTTGGAGACCCGCAGCTCTCCGCTGCACAGAGTGCAGATGGCCAGGGGCGGATTATGCCTGAGTACCATCTCCCCCTCCACATCTGGCCAGGTCCGGATCAGCTCCGCCAGCTCCGCCGATCCCTTTCCCGTGAGGCCGTTGGCCTCGATGATCCGGCATCCGGGATTGGCCTCTATGATCCTCTCCCGGAAGACCTCTCTCTCCGCCTGGGAGACCAGA
>JAAEEW010000192.1 GCA_013415595.1 Methanosarcinales archaeon
CCCCATCCTGCATCTGTCGGCCTGCAGGGGGCGGCAAAGGGCCGGACTAGAATGTCAGCTCCGCTCTATCAGGGGCGCTCCTGGAGCGCCCGGGAATGCCGTCGGATTACGGACTAAACCTGCTCTTCGTCCTCGTGGTGAGGACATCTGGAGCAGCGGGGTGCCATCTCCGGCAAGCGGCTGGAGCCGGCCTCCAGGCCGTAGCTCCTGGAGAGATCCGCCAGCCAGCTCTCAAAATTCTTGCTGATTTTCTCGACCACTTTATGGGCAGCCTTCTCGCTATTCACCATCTTGACCCACCCCCGGAGCCCGCACCTATTTATGATGTTTTATCATTTAATTTTATCCCCGCTCCAGTCGGCCTCCTGTCCAACCAGCCTCCTGTGCTGGAGGATCTGGCAGCCGACGTGGCCAGCACCCCGGGCCGCTCCAATCCTGGTCCCGGATCTGTCCCGGATCTACAGAGCAGGGCGAAGCGGCCGAATACGGAGAACCCTGGACCCGATCCTGGACCTGATGGCCAGGGGAGCAGCCCGCCTTGGCGAAGGGAACGCCAGAATTACTATTAATACTAATACTAAAATATTATACTCGGGCCGGGTGAAGATGATCGTCTGGCCCATCTGTCATGCCCAACAGCCCCTGGCAGCTCTCCGGGGATTGTCTCCTAAAAATTGGAGCGATGCGGGGCCCCGGGATCCTGGGGGCGGATGAAGCCGGTGGCATTTTTTTTTTTCGAAGATCTTTTTATAAAAATAGCGTGCAATTTGGCGTCAGGAGCCCATGGCCTCTCTTATCCACCTGGCGGCCGCCTCTCGCACTTCCTGCTCCACATCCAGCTCGTGGTTCTTCTCCATCCCCATCTCCGTCAGCACCAGGTGCAGGTCCACCTCTATTCCGGCGTGCTCCAGAGCCCTCCGGCCGCAGCTCACCTTGCAGCCGTCGATGGCCACCACTCTGTCCGCGGCTCTGGCAGACTCGGTGATCCCGCTCACGTGCCCGCCTATCCCGGCCAGGCAGTAGAACCGGCACTCATTGCTGGATCTTGCCAGATCAACCGCCGCAAGGTTTGCCAGCTGGCCCACATTGGAGCCCCCTGAGCAGGCGAATACGGCGACGTTTCCCGATTCGCATAGACATCTCTCGGCCATGGCACAGTCACATCGCCTGGGTCAACAGCTTCTTGATCTCTTCCACGCCCAAGGCCCGGCCCACAGCTACAGCCTCGCCGTCGATATACAGGGCGGGGGTCATCATCACTCCCCGATTGAGGATCTCCTGCAGGCTGTCCACCTTGACCACCTCGGCCGGGATGCCCAGCTCCTTTACCGCCTGATCCACGTTCCTGGCCAGGCCCTTGCACTTGGCGCAACCGGTTCCCAGAACTTCTATCTTGACCATTTCTTGCTCACCTTTTCCTAAGTCTGCTGCTCGATTCCCGGGCTGTGCCCATCCCATATTAGACTTTAGGGCGGGTCGGCGGGGGCACCCCCTCCGACCCCGGAGGGATGCCGGGTCCTCTTTGCCCCATAATCCCTTGCTCGCCAAGCCCACTCAGGGGTGGCCGCTGTTCCCCCCCGGCGGGGTCTATCCGGCAGGGTCTAGTTCTTGCTCAGCTTCAGAAATCGATCCTGGCTCTGGTTTGCCCTGTTCAGAGGACGGATGATCTCTATGGACAGGGCGTCGTCGAAGACCCTGGACCGCCCCTCCCAGGAGACGGTCAGGGTCAGGTTGTAGAAGCCTGGTTCAGCCTGGCTGGCGTCCCAGCTTCCGGCGAATTCGTAATCCCCCACTGGAGATAGCGCCACCCTGGCCACCTCCTGGTCGTCGCTGACCACTCCCACCTCCACGGTCAGGGACTGGTTGTCCGGGCTGACCGGCTGTGCCGCCGCCTTCCCGTAGGATCCGAGCACCACTCCCGCCCTCTTGTCCCTGGAAAGAGAGCCGCCGGTGTACACGGTTATGGGCTCGCAGGTGACGCAGCCCATGACCTTCAGCCTGGTCTGGTCGTCCAGGGCGGCCGCCTCACCGGCGGGTCCATCGACCGATTCATTTGAGGATTCGTTGACTGACTGGTTGATGGATTCGGCGACTGATTCACCGGCAGATTCATCGACGGATTCGCTGGCGGTCTCATCCACGGACTCGCCGGCGGAGACATTTGTCGGCTGCAGGACCACGTTGATCCTCACCGGGCCGGGGATGGAGGGATTGGGCAGGGCCTGGATCCTCACCAGCTCCACCATCAGCGGGGGCCGGTTGTCCACCCAGTCCCGCCAGGTGTAGAGCCGGGCGTCGTAGCCCATGAGCTGAAGGGCGAAGCAGACCAGGGAGCCCTTGCCCCCGTTTTGCGAGTATGCCACCACCGGCCGCTCTTTGTAAAGACCCGAGAATAACCCGGCCAGGCTCTCTGGGTCCCTGATTCTGCTGTCGTTTAGCACCAGGTCCGACTCGATGTTCACAGCACCGGGAATGCTCTCCCGGGCGAACTCCTGGCGGGATCGGGCGTCCACTATCTGGGCTCCGGAGTTTCGGACGTAATCGTAGCTGGCCAAAATCTCCGGCCGCAGGGTGGGAGTGTAGCTGCTGGGAGGTCTCCTCCCGGGCGACATCTCCACCGGCAGCCCTTCCTCTATCCACTGGTCGATTCCGCCGTCCAGGATTCGCACCTTCTGGTGGCCCAGATAGAGCATGATCATGTAGATGAGGGTGGGATCGCCGCAGGTCAGGCAGTCCCCGTAGAGCACTAAAGAGTCGTTCTCGGAGATTCCGTTCTCCCCCAGCATCCCGGCCAGCTCCGGCGCCGTCCTGATGGTGTTATCCTCGTTCACGAATTCTGTGCGGGGGACGAAAAGGGCTCCCGGTATGAAGAAACGGGGCTCGTGGTTGCTGATGTACATGACCACGTCGGAGTCGTTGATGGAAGAGGGCTTTGCCAGGGGCCAGATGTCCGCCTGGCCGCCGTCGGCGGCGCCGGATATTCCGGCCAGCGTCAGGAGCAAGAGCGCTCCTGCCATCCAGGCCAGAAGGCCTCCCGGCCCCGTCTTTGAGCCTCTAATCCTCGGTTGTCCTTCGGGGCCCGGGGAGGCCCCACGCTCTGCCTGGCCTGTGGAAGGGCAAGAGATGGATGGGTGAGAGATGCCTGTTGTCATTATTTTCACCTGATCTGTGGTCACTGAAATCCTGTCGGCAATTTGCTGGAATGGCAACGTTCATAATACTACTCTTTGAGATACTTCTGTCAGATTGGCCCTTCTGTTCTTCTTCCCGGGCCTCCTCAAATCAGCTGCCAGTAAATGAGGGGGGCCAGCACTATCAACGTCAGCCCGGTGGCCACCCGGATGCTCACCCGGTGGTCGTGCCTGAACCGGTCGATGCTCTCCGGGCTCATGCCCATGGCCATCACCCCGCCCAGGACCAGCACCGGCAGAATTATTCCCAGGTTGTAGAGCATGAGGTACAGGAGGGCGGCCGAGGAGTAGCCATCGCTGGAGATTATGCCGATGATGGCCAGGTAGACGGCGCCCACGCAGGGGGCCTTTACCAGGGAGAAGAGGGCTCCCATCAGGAAATAGGTGCTCAGCCGCCGGCCGGATACTCCGCCCTGGAAGTACTTCAGGGCCCAGTCGGTCTTGAACAGGGAGCGTCCGCCGCCGTAAAGCCGCCTGGCATCCTCGATCTGGGTCAGGCCCAGGAAGACCAGCAGCAGGGAGAGGAATAGCCGGATGCTGGAGGCCATGGACTGCCAGTCCTGGAATATCCGGAACAGACCCACGCCAAAGAGGTAGTAGACCACGAATATGCCCAGAGAGAAGCAGATCACCAGGGGTATTATGTCGCGACTGCGCCCGCTGCTGGTGATTACCGTGCTGGAGAGAAAGGCCAGGATGGCCAGAAGACAGGGATTGAATCCGGCCAGAAGCCCGGCCAGGAAGACCGTGGCCATGGAGGAGGGTTGGATGTCCTTCAGTGCCTGGCTGTCCAGGGGAGCCTCATCCGCCGGCTGATCGGGCGTTGCCTCAGGACTCCGGTTCTCCAGGGCGGCCGTGAGCATGGCCTTCAGCTTATCGCCATCTCCGTCGTAGCTCTTGTAGCCGATCACCGTCTGGCCCACGATCACCGAGGGCACGTCCTTCACGTTGTAGTCCAGGATCACCTGGTGCCCCTCGTCGGTGTAATACGTGTAATGGACCAGCCTTGCATCCGGGTACTGAGGGAGCACCTCGTCCAGCACACGCTGTGCTGCGGCGCATTTCGTGCATCCGGGGGCCTCTATCAGGATCACCTGGGATCCTGGCGAGCATCCGGTGAGCAGGATCACGGCCAGGGCTAACAATAGCGCCCTTTTGCACCATGAAAGCTTCTCTGCAGACCTCATAATTCGACCGATCAGGGCACAACTACAATGTGGTTGGCTATGATACTATCGCTTCGGCCCTCCCTGGCCATAGCCCTCCGGCCGCCCGGGGACCTAAATGGCCCGGGAAATTTTCTGATCCCCTTTCAGCCTTCCGGGCATGCCGCCGCTTGCCGTACATCTCCCGACATCAGGCCCCGTCTTGCCCTCCCACGAGGCAGGCTTACGGCTTATCAAAAGGAATAAATGGTAAAACCTCAATAACGCTCCCAAAAGGAGGTTTGTAATGAAAGTACATATCACAGTCATCGTTATCTCGATGCTACTACTAGGCACAATGGCCGCCATGGCCATAAACGTAAATGAACTCAGCACGCTAGGGAAAAAGCCCGTTAAAGAGCCCATTGCTCTTCCCCGGCTGACATCATTCACTCCCACCTACATCGCACCCAACGCCTCTCCCAGCGGACTGGCACCCATTGAGCTGAGCACACTTCTTCGCAAGCAGGCCGCTTCCACCGTGCCTCCCCGGGTTCTGGGAAGCTCCACACCCATCACCGTCACTCCCGGCTTCTCCATCAGGAACGCCAACGTGACCGGCCTGGCCAACAGCGTCATCACCCCATCCCAGGCCATCCGGGCTAACGCCACCGTGATCACCCCACCATTTGCCATATTCGGCGGAGCTTAAATCCAAAAGCTTTAACGGGCCAGATTTGCAGTTGCAGGTCCTTCCGGCCTAAGCCCCAGTGATCATGGGCGGCTGTCCCGGGGATTTGACCGCACGGGCTGGCCCTCCATCTCACTGGAGATTTCAGCATGGACGTTGAGATAACCGTAGACGAAAAGGCCCTTCCCCTGAACAGCTTTACCCAGGAGATCATCGGAAGTGTGGCCATAGCCATGGCCGAGTGCCTCCGGGGCGTGGAGCCGGAGTGGAAGAGCATCCAGATAAAGGTAGAGCGACCTTGAGCTGGCTTTCCTCCTCTAGCTGCTACTATCCTTTTTATTATATTTTAGAATAGCTCTGACCTAATCCTTTTTGGGGCGCCTGAAGGCGGTGTGCAGATCTATCATGTAGGTCCCGTCCTTGACCGCCATGACCAGCTCGTCTCGCTGAAAAAGAGAGGGCAAATTGAGCTCGTAGCTGCCCGGCTCGGAGATCCTGATGCTCTCCACGCTGCCGTCGTCTTCGGACATGTCCTTCCCCTGAAATTCGGCCGGCTTTTGCTCTTCCTCTTTTTTGGCCTCCGGGGAATCATTTCCCAGGGAGATGGTCTCCAGGGGCCGGGATCTGGAAGTCGTGTTCATGGGGGGCTCTCTCACTCCCATGGCCCGGCTGATAACCGTACCCTCGCCCACTTCCGGATAATCTGCTGAGCCCACCGCTTCCCCCCGGGTCCATCCCCTGCCCTTGCCGGCAGAGGACTTCCTGGAACGCACGAACTGGAACTTCTTCCATCCGCAGTAGGGACAGCCGCTCAGCAGGTCCGCTCCCTCGTCCATGACCTTCTCACAGCGAGTACAGATGTGAGGCATCTAATCCCCGACCGAGACCTTGGTGCTGATCTGGTACTGATCCTTCTCCACCGTGCGCAGCTGGTTGGCCGGACCGATGACCGTCATCCTGCCCTTTGAGGCGCCCTTTCCGAAGAGCTTGTCGATCAGGGAGGGCTCCCTCTTGGCGGGATAGCTCTCGATCTCTATCCCGGAGAACTCGTCCACCCGGATCTCGGTCATGGTCATCTCAATCAGACGGACCTCCTCTTCCGGGGACAGACCGCTCTCCAGCACCACTATCCGGCCGGTCTTGACCTTGTCCAGAATGAGCCTGATCTTCTCCATCGAGGTCATCTGTTTGAGTTTATCCTCCGAGATTAGGTCCATCTGTACTTCCCGCATCAAGATCACCCGAAGTGGTTGGCTATGGTCTGATAGAGAACGTCAAGGTTCTCTCCAGACATGGCAGAGATCGACACCATGGGATGCTGGGGGAAGGCCGCCTTTATCCTGGTCGGAGCAGCTTCGGGAAGGTCCATCTTGTTGGCCACGATGAGCAGGGGAAGTTTTCTGGCTTCCATATTGCCGATGACCGTCACGTTAACCTGGGTATAGGGGTCCTCTGTGGCATCCATCACCAGAAGCACGCCGTCCAGATCGTCCAGCCATTTGATGGCCTCGATGACTCCCTCGGTGGCTTCCTTGGCCCTCTTCTTGGCCTCAGGCTCGCTCAGGCCAAAGGCCATGAACTCCTTGAAGTCTATCTTGGTGGCCATCCCCGGCGTGTCCACGATGTCCAGCTGGATGCTCGATCCGTTGTTGGCGCTGATCAGGATTCCCTCTTTCCTGACCGCCCTCCTGGTCTCGTGGGGGATGTGAGATATGGTCCCTACGCTCCCCTCGCTCCAGTCGGCCACGATCTTGTTGGCCAGGGTGGTCTTTCCGGCGTTGGGGGGGCCGTAAATGCCGATCCGTGCCCTGCGTTTGCCGAATAAACGACCGAGCCAGGTTCCAAGGTTTATCCTGAACCTACTGATAACACCCATGTACATCCTCAATAAATGTTATTATGTCATATCTATACTAATAATTTTCCATTACTTTTTTTGGTGACTATAAATCTCCATGATGTATCAGGAAGCACGCTAAAGGATTGGATGTCCACTCATGGGTTCAAAATCCTCCGGACAATATGGGCCCCGATCTCGCCTCCCTCCCTCTCTGCTCAGGGATTGAAGAGGTGCTGGGCGGGGCACTCCTTATCAAAGCCATTGAAGTCGCCGGAGCGCCTGATATCCTTCCAGATATCATCCAGGCTGGACTGGGTGACGTTTCCGTAGCTGTGACCCAGATACGGGCAGGCCCTCACGTTCCCGTCCACTCCCACATGCATCCAGCGCCTTCCGGCCATGCAGCCCATCATCTCCCCTTCGAAGTAGGTGCTGGCGAAGACCCGGGGTCCTTCGGACGTGGCGTTCATCTTCTTGTAGAACCGCAGTATCTTCTCCCGGTCGATGGGGGTCAGCCTCTCCTCCTCGCTCCGGGAGACGGCCTCCCACAGCGACAGCTCCTGCACGCCCAGCTCCCGGGCCAGCTCGTACAGCTCGGCCATCTGGCCCACCCGCTGGCTGTTGATGTGGGCGGACATGGTGACCATGAGCCCGGCATCCAGGGCCATTCTGATGGCATCCAGGGCCTTCTGATGGGCCCCCTCCACGCCCCTGATCTGGTCGTGTACCTGGGGGTCGGTGCTGTAGACGCCTATCAGCAGATTATAAAGCCCGGCCTCTTTCAGGGCCGTGGCCCGCTCCCCGGTCATCTCCAGGCCGGGGGTGAACAGGTTGACCACAGCCTTCTCCGGGTCCACGTATCTGACCAGCTCGAAGATGTCCTCCCTCAACAGAGGATCGCCCTCGGTGAATGTGATGATGCATGCGCCCAGGCCCAGAGCTTCGTCAATAACCCTCTTGATCTCCTCTTTTTGAAGCTCCCCCTGGCCCTCGATGATGGTGCAATGGTCGCACTTGCAGCCGCACTGTCTGGTCACCTCGATGCTGACCGTCTGGGGCACAGACTTGCCGATGGCGATCTTGGCTTCGTTTAAGATGAGCCTCCTGAACGGTCCGCTGGGTATCGGTGGAAGCCAGGTGGTGGCCACCATGTCGTTCTCCCTGACCAGTGCCGGCTTTTCGTCAGCCAATCTCTCGTTGATCTTCTTCAGCATCGGCTGGACCATCAAGGCCAGGGCACCCTTCGCCTCCAACCGACGATGGTCTTCAATGAAGTCGACTGTGAGAGCCGCAGTCTTGAGTAGCTGGGTCATTCGTGTAAACCTACTTTCGCAGCAGTTATAGAGTTATCGCTTTAATTGTGTCAGATTGCCGCCTGGGTTCTGCGGATAAGGTTGAAATAACTTAGTCTCTCCTGAGACCGCGGTGATAGTTTCCATGTCAAAAGTCGTGCTTGCTTATTCAGGCGGTCTGGACACTTCCGTATGCATCCCCCTGCTTCGTGAGAGATACGATTTTGAAAAGGTAATAACGGTCCTGGTGGACGTAGGTCAGCCATCCCAGGACATCGATCGTGGGAATAAGCGTGCCCAGCAGCTCAGCGATGAGCACTACGTCATTGACGCCCGGGAGGAGTTCGTCAACGATTACATCTTCCCCCTGATCAAGGCCAACGGGTCCTACGAGGGCTACGTCCTGGGCACGGCCATCGCTCGCCCCCTCATCGCCCGAAAGACGGTTGATGTCGCCCAACAGGTGGGTGCCGACGCCCTGGCCCACGGCTGCACCGGCAGGGGCAACGACCAGCTCCGCTTCGAGGCCGTCTTCCGGACCACTGATCTGAAGGTGGTCGCTCCCATGAGGGACCTGGACCTGAGCCGGGAGTGGGAGATCGATTACGCCAGAGATCACGGGCTGGACGTCCCGGTCTCCAAATCCCGGCCCTGGTCCATCGACGAGAACCTGTGGTCCCGGTCCATCGAGGGCGGCCAGCTCGAGGACCCCTTCTTCGAGCCGCCTGAGGAGATCTACGAGTGGACCAGGACACCAGAGTCCGGGGTGCCCCCAGAGGTGGTGGAGATCGGCTTCCAGGCGGGAATTCCTGTCTCCCTGAACGGCCAGGCCATGGAGGGAGTGGAGCTGATAAGCAGGCTGAACGTGATCGGCGGCAAGCACGGCGTGGGACGGACGGACATGGTGGAGGACCGGGTCCTGGGCCTCAAGGCCAGGGAGAACTACGAGCACCCGGCGGCCACCATTCTCCTCGCCGCCCACAAAGACCTGGAGCACCTGGTGCTCTCCCGGGCAGAGCTCAGGTTCAAGTCCCAGGTGGACGAGGCCTGGTCCGAGCTGGCCTACATGGGACTGGTGGACGAGCCCCTGTACACCGATCTGAACGCCTTCCTGGACCAGTGCAACTCCCGGGTTAACGGCCAGGTGAGGATGAAGCTGTACTGCGGCCGGTCCATCCCTGTGGGCAGGTCCTCTCCCGACGCCCTCTACTCCCAGGACATGGTCTCCTTCGACAGCCAGACCCTCAGCCAGAGGGATGCCGAGGGATTTGCCAAGTACCACGGCTTCCAGTCCCGGCTGCTTCGCAGGAAGGGCTGAGCAGGCCCTGGCTCCAGGGCCAGGGGCAAGGTTTTATCTTGTTTAAGGCATAGATATTGCTCCATGCCCAAGATCAAGATAACCGATGACGCCCGGGCGGAGGACCTTGCTCCCCTGGCCCTGACCCTCAACGAGTTGATCCATCTCCCGGTGACCCTGCGCAGCCAGGAGGCTCCCGGGGTGCGGGTGGAGGACGGCCGGGTGGTGGACAGCAATTACACCGGGCCGGTCCTGGAGGAGGTATTGAAGACCGGACGTCCGATGAGAACCGTTCCCTCCAGCGGGGCTTACGTTGGAGTCCCGGTCTCCGTGGCCCCCCTGGTCGTGGAGGGCCACACTATCGCCGCCATCGGCGTGGTGGACGTGATCGGCACTGTGGATCTTCCGGAGATCTTCGGGGCCTACACCCGGGTAGTAAAACAGGTCTCTGAACACAGATGAATGTACGGGCGGCCACTCTGACAGACCTTCCCCGAATCGTGGAGATCGAGAAGCTTTGTTTCCCGGAGGAGCTGGCTTTCCCTCCGGGGATGTTCACTTTTCTCATCCATAACGCCAGGACCCTGGTCTCCTCTGAGGACGGGCTGGTTACCGGTTTCATCATCGGATACGCCAGCGGGAGGACGGGCATAATCTACAGCCTGGACGTGCACCCCGGTTACAGGCGCAGAGGGGCAGGAAGCGCCCTGATCAAAGCCCTGGAAGAGGAGCTCTACTCCGACGGCGTCCGGCGATACCGGCTGGAGGCGGCGCTCTCCAATCCTGAGGCCAGGGATCTCTATCACCATCTGGGATATGCAGAGGGCGAGCTATTGCGGGACTACTACGGAAGCGGCAAGGACGCGGTACGCATGTGGAAGTCCGTCGAAGGAGAGTGGGGTCAGGCGGTCTGAGGGATCATCTCCCAGGGGCGTCGGGACATCTTTTCATGGCAGCTTCTGCCCTTTCCCAGGGCACCGGCTTTCACCCTTTCCGGGGACCGATGCTCCCCGGTCTGCCGGGGTCTCGCCAGCATAATTTATAAAGAAAGGCAGAATTTCGCTTCCTTGAACTTTCAGTCTCAAGGTGTGATCTCACTGAGGATAAAGAAAGCACTGGTCAGGATCAACAGGATCAGCGCCTGGGTGCTGCTGGTCTTCATGGTCATCTATCTGGTAACCGGCTACGCCTGGAGCAACCGCATCATAATGGACACCTTTCAGGCCAGGCAGCTTCACATCACCCTGGACCATTACCTCATGGTCTTCTTCCTGCTTCACGTGCTGATAAGCACCAAATTCACCCTGCTGAGGCACCGGGTGGGCCATGAGAGGCTTGTGGACCTGGCCCTGATAATGGTGGGGATCATCTCCTACTCGCTGGTTCTGTGGATCGACTAAAAGCGGCCCGGCCGGGATCGTGCCCCTTACCCGGGCATAATCCTGCAAACAGTGCAAAATCCGATAGGCCATGGGCATTTTTCATCTTTTCATCGCCGTACCCTCTCCGCCTCAATTGACCCC
>JAAEEW010000193.1 GCA_013415595.1 Methanosarcinales archaeon
CTCCACCACATCCTGGATGTCCTCCACGTGTGGCACCTCCTGGCCGAACCGGTCCCCGGCGATGGCCACCACCCGGGCTGCCAACTCTGCGGGCGAACGGGGGTCCACTATCCCCTGGGCTTCAAACGCCCGGCCAATGGCCCTCTCGATCCGCCCGGGATCGAAGTCCACGATGTGCATGTCCCGCTTTCTTATCTTCCTGATCATCCCCTCATCTCCAGGAGCGTTCTATTCAGACAGCATGACCCTCTTGAAATTTGAAAGCTTCTCCGGACAGGCTCAAATCTCCCCATCCAGGTCTTGACGTATCGTTTCCAGGGGACCCAGAGCCATTGGGGCGGCCAGAATCCAAGGCGGCTCTCTTCCTGGACCTTTTGCCCTCCTGGCCCTGCGTCTCCGGGACGAGATCCCCCCTTCCTCTCATTCTGTCCTCTCCCAAGCCCCCACCAGTCCTCTGCCCTCACTCTCCCGGTACTCTCCCTCCTCTCTCCCAGCCATCTCCCTGCTCTCTCCTGCCACTTACTCCGGGGAGATAGGCCTCGAATCACCAGGTTTCGATCATCTGAGGAAACGATATAAACTTGCATCTGCAGACACACTATTATTCAAAGTATCAATCGGGGGTTTCAAAATCAAACTCGCAGTATCTGGCAAGGGCGGCGTTGGCAAGACCACTCTATCCGGGACCCTGGCCCGGCTCTTTGCCCGCGACGGCTACAAGGTCCTGGCCATTGACGCCGATCCGGACATGAACCTGGCCTCGGCCCTGGGGATAAAGGACACTCCCCGCCCCATCACCGACTACAAAGAGATGGTGGAAGAGCGGGCCGGAATGCCCATGGGCATGTTCAAGCTCAATCCCAAGGTGGACGACGTCATCGACAAATGCGGCTGCACCGGCGCCGACGGCGTCCGGCTGGCGGTCATGGGCACCCTGGACAGCGGGGGGTCCGGCTGCATGTGCCCGGCCAGCGCCTTTCTAAAAGCCCTGTTGAGACACGTGATAGTGAAGGAGAAGGACCTGGTGATCCTGGACATGGAGGCCGGGATCGAACACCTGGGCCGGGGAACCGCCCGGGGCGTGGACGCCATGATCGTGGTGGTGGAGCCGGGCCTGCGCTCCGTGGAGACGGTGGAGAGGATCAAGCGCCTGGGCGAGTCCATCGGCGTCACCAACCTGCTGGCGGTGATCAACAAGACCGACGAGCCCGGAATAATCAAGGACCGCCTGGACGAGATGGGCATCCCCGTTCTGGGAACCATACCCTTCGACCGCAACCTGATCGAGGCCGACCTGAGCGGCCGGGCCCCCATCGAGGTGGGCGGGCCGGCGGTGGAGGCCATAAAGAAGATCAAGGAGCGCCTGGTGGAAGAGCTGGACAAGAAGAAGTGATGGATCGGAAATGAGGGGAAAAAAAGCCTGAGAAAGAGAGCCGCCGGCCGGAAGGGTCCGGGGGCCCTGCCCCTCTCCCGGCTCTTCTATAGAACCAGGCTTCCCGACTTAAGCCCGCTCTCCACTATCGATCCTATCTCTTTTGCTCCCAGTATCTGGCAGGCCCTCTTCACGTCATCCTCCGGAACCACGGCCACCAGTCCCATTCCCATGTTGAATGTGCGGTACATCTCCCGGTCCTCCACTCCGCCCAGCTCCTGCAGGAACCTGAATACCGGCTGGGGCTCCAGGGGATCGGTGATCTCGAATCCGAACCGGGTTATGCGGTGCAGCTTTAGCAGGCCGCTGCCGGTGATGTGGGCCAGGCCGTGCACCTCGCACTCTCTGATGGCCTCCAGGGCCTCCCTGTAGATCCGGGTGGGCTCCAGCAGCTCCTCGCCGATGCTGCGGCTGGAGCCGGGCATCTGGTCGAAATAGGTGTAGGAGGACTGCTCCACGATCCTCCTGGCCAGGGTGTAGCCGTTGCTGTGCAGCCCGCTGCTGGGAACTCCCAGGACCACGTCTCCCACCTGAATCTTCTCCCCGGTGACGACATGCTCCTTGTCCACCACTCCGATGCAGGTCCCGGCCAGGTCGAAACCCCGGATGATCTCCGGCAGGGAGGCCGTCTCCCCACCCACGATGGACATATTGGAGATCTCTGCGCCCCGCTCCAGGCCGATGGCGATCTGCTCGGACATGGCCGGGTCCACCTTCTCCAGGGCCAGGTAGTCCACGAAGGCGATGGGCTCGGCCCCGA
>JAAEEW010000194.1 GCA_013415595.1 Methanosarcinales archaeon
CTTCACACTCCCTTCACACTCCCGTCACTCTCTTTTATCTCCCGGTCCATCCTGTAAATGCCAGCCCTGTAAATGCCAGCCAAATCTAATCATAAAATAACAATAAATCAGCGCATCAAAGAAAAAGATCTTAAATGATAGCCAATCTATCCATTCAGTAATACAAGAAATTACTTTCAAATTCATAGTAGCACATGAGGTGCTGCAATAGGAGATGGGTGTTATTGTCTGAGGTTCCCCTGAATCTGAGACCCATAGGGGTCATCCACACGCCTTACATGAGCAGAGCGGACATCCCCCGCCAGGGGAGGCTCTCCTCTGAGATCTGCCAGATAGAGGTCTATCCCCAGTACTCCGCCGGGCTGAAGGACATCGACCAGTGCACCCACCTCTTCGTCCTCTTCTGGCTGCATCTGGCCGACCGCAGCCTGCTGACCGCCCGGCCCCCCCATGACCGCCGGGAGCACGGGGTCTTTGCCACCCGTTCCCCCAGCCGGCCCAATCCCATCGCCTTGGACATCGTGGAGCTGCTGCAGGTCGACGAAAACCGGCTGAAGGTGCGGGGAATGGACGCTCTGGACGGCTCCATCCTCCTGGACCTCAAGCCCTACTCGGCAAAGATCGACTCCTTCCCCCAGGCGGCCATCGGCTGGCAGAGGGACGGCCCCGGAGAGGCCGGAGAAGGACGGCGGTCCGGGGGTGACCCGGTCTCATGAGGTCCGGCGGGGGGGCAGAGAGGCAGTCCCGGGGGAACTTCCTCAACTACATTTTAGCCCTGGCAGCCATCTTCCTGCTCAACTTCATCCTCCCCCGGATGATGCCTGGAGATCCCCTGCACGCCATCTACGGGGACGAGGCCCTGGTGGCCATGACCCCGGCCATGGAGGCAGAGCTGGTCAGGAGGTTCGCCCTGGACCAGCCCTGGTCCAGCCAGCTCTGGGCCTACGTCGTTGAGCTTCTGCATGGCGACCTGGGCTACTCCTACTACTTCAAGGACCAGGTGTCCAGCGTAATCCTGGGATCTCTGCCCTGGACTCTCCTCCTTTGCGGGCTTGCCCTCCTCCTGGCCACCGCCCTTGGCCTGGCCCTGGGAATCGAGTCCGGCTACCGGCGAGGCTCCAACCTGGACCGGGGGCTCATCGCCACCCTGATGTTCCTGAGCGGCTTTCCCGACTTCTTCCTGGGAATCCTCTTCCTGCTGATTTTCGGGGTCAGCCTGGGCCTGGCTCCCCTCTCCGGGGCCACCACCCCCTACAGCGGCTCCACCGGGCTTGCCTATCTCCGGGACGTGCTGCACCACCTGGCCCTGCCCCTCTTCTCCCTGGTCCTGGTCCAGCTTGGCGGAATCTACCTGCTGACCCGGAACACCATGGTGACCGTGCTGAAGGAGCGCTTCGTCATGACCGCCAGGGCCAAGGGCTGCTCTGAGTCGAGCGTCCGGTACGGACACGCAGGCCGAAACTCCCTCCTGCCGGTGGTCACGGCAACGGGTATGAGGCTTCCCAACCTGATCACCGGGGCGCTGTTCATCGAGATCGTCTTCTCTTACCCGGGAGTGGGCTCCCTTCTCAACAGCGCCCTGGACGCCCGGGACTATCCCCTCATCCAGGGCATCCTGCTCCTGGTCACCGTGGCCGTGCTGACCGCCAACCTGGGTGTGGATCGGATCTACCAGAGGCTCGACCCGAGGGTGAGATATGCACGTTAACACCTCCCGGGAGGTGCTGGGCGATCCCCTGGGCCTGGCTGGCGTGGTCATCCTGGGGCTTTTAGCTGGCATGGCCCTGCTGGCTCCCCTGCTCGCAGGCTCCCATCCCGATTATTATACCGGCCAGATCTTCGTCTCCCCCTCCGCCGATCACCCCCTGGGCACGGACTCGGTGGGCCAGGACATCTGGAGCAGGCTCTTGTGGGGGGCCAGGACCTCCCTCCTGGCCGGAGCGGGAGTGGCCCTGATCTCCACGTTGCTGAGCGTCCTCATCGGTGCCACCTCTGCCATCTTCGGGGGCCTTTACGACCGGTTCTGGATGAGGGTGGTGGACACCATGCTGGCCATCCCCTCCATCATCGTCATGATGCTGGTGGCCGCCTACCTGCACCCCAACCTGGTGCTGCTGATACTGCTTCTGTCCGCCTTCTCCTGGCCGGGAGGAGCCCGTATCGTGCGAGCCCAGACCCTGACCATCAAGGACCGGATGCACGTCTACGCCGCGTCCACCTTTGGAGCAGGCTCTGGCCACATCCTGCACAGACACGTGGTGCCCGACCTGGCCCCCATCATCCTGGCGGTGATGATCGGCGACGCCCGCCGGGCCGTCTTCATGGAGGCGGGCCTCTCCTTCCTGGGGATATCCGATCCCGGCATGGTGAGCTGGGGAAAGATCATGCACCAGGCCCTGCCCTTCACCTACCTGGAGGTGTGGAAGTGGTGGCTCCTGCCTGCCGGGCTGGCCCTCTCCCTGACTCTGGTGGGCTTGAGCTTCCTTGGCTATGCCCTGGAGGCGGCCATGGACCCCCGGCTCAGGGCAAGCGAGAAAAAGGAAAACGCGAGGATCATCAATGCTTGATATAAAAGACCTGACTGTCTCCTACGGCAGGACCAGGATCTTGAACGGGGTCTCCCTCCGGCTGGAGCCTGGCCACTCTCTGGCTCTGATCGGCGAGTCCGGAGCGGGCAAGACTACTCTAGGCCTGTCCATCATGGGCCTGGTGGAGGGATCGGTCGACGGCCAGGTCTGGCTGGGAGAGAAGAACCTGCTGGCTCTCCGGCCTGGGGAGATGAGGTCTCTGCGGGGGAGGGAGGTGGCCATGGTATTTCAAAACGTGGAGGACGCCCTCAATCCCCTGCAACAGGTGCACAGCCAGGTGATGGAGGCCATGGCCGTTCACCTGGACGGGACAGCGCCCAGGGCCGCCGTCTCCACCCGGGCGTCCAGGCTCCTGGAGGCGGTGGGCCTGTCCGAGGAGAAGGCCGGGGCCTACCCCCACCAGCTCAGCGGAGGCGAGCGGCAGAGGTCTCTGATTGCCATGGCCCTGGCCAACGACCCGGGGGTGCTGATTCTGGACGAGCCCACCGCCTCCCTGGACTCCCTGACCAAGGGCGACATCCTGGAGCTGCTCAGGTCGGCCACCGCCGGCAAGATCTCCCTGGTCATAACCCATGACATCTCCACCGCCGCCCGCCTGTGCCGGAGGATGGCGGTCATGTACTCCGGCCGGATCGTGGAGATGGGGACCACCGAGGAGGTGCTGGAAAATCCGCGCCATCCCTACACCCGGGGCCTGATTCGCTCCTACCCGGACATGAAGACCACCAAGGACCTGCAGGGCATTCCCGGCCACATCAGCCAGGACCTCTGCGGATGCCCCTTCCACCGGCGCTGCACCCAGCACATCCAGGTCTGCAAGACAGAGGTCCCCCCATTGCAGAAGCTGGAGGGGCGATGGATCGCCTGCCACCGGGGAGGAATCGTCCCCCTGCTGCAGGTGGAGGGGCTGGGCAAGGGCTTTGGGTCCTTCCAGGCCCTGGACGGGGTGGGCTTCACCCTTCACGAAGGGGAGACCCTGGCCCTGGTGGGCGAGAGCGGGTCGGGCAAGACCACGCTCTCCCGGATCGTGATGGGGCTATTGCAGGCCGACAGCGGCCGGATCATCCTGGAGGGCGAGGAAGTCCGAAAGCGAGGCCAGGATTTCTACCGGCGGGTGCAGATGATCTACCAGAATCCAAAGGAGTCCCTGAGCCACCGCATGAACGTGCTGCAACTGGTGAAGGAGCCCCTGGACGTGCAGAAGGTGGGGACCGAGGTGGAGCGGCGGCAGAGGGTCCTTCAGGCCCTGGAGGACGTGGAGCTTCCGGTCTATCACGAGTTTCTGGAGTGCTATCCCCACCAGCTCAGCGGGGGCATGGCCCAGCGGGTGGCCATCGCCCGGGCGCTGGTCCTGGGCCCCAAGCTGCTCATCGCCGACGAGCCCACCTCCGCCCTGGACGCCAGCGTCCAGGCCAAGATCATGAAGCTGCTAATGAAGCTGCAGGAGGATATGGGCCTGGCCATGCTCTTCGTGACCCACGACATAGCCCTGGCCCGCAAGGTCAGCGACAGGATGGCGGTGCTGCACCGGGGCCGCCTGGTGGAGGAGGGTCCCACCAGCGAGCTGGTCAGCAATCCGGCTCAGGAATACACCAGGATGCTCCTGGAGCAGGCCTCGGACCTGGGGCGGAGGAGGGAGTCGCAGTCATCGGCCGGAGGATGGCACGGGCGCTGCGGTGCCGGCTCAGGGGAGCGTATGGAGAGGGCGATATGATAGATGCCCTGGTCGGTCCAGCAGATCCCAGCTATGGAGCCAGCTTGGCTCCGGGATTGGCCGATAGGGGCCTGCACCGCTATCCAACGGGGATTATGCAACTGCCTCCGTGCGATTCGTCCCCATCCAACTGCCTTGATTCAGCCGCTTTGACCTCGCCTATTCAATCATGCTGCTGTAGCTCAATCAAGGCGATTTGTTTGCGGCGAGCCAAAGACCGCATTTTACTTATTCCAACGAATCCCAAAAGAAGGGTAGATCCGCAAAATTTGCTTTTAATAATGACTTCAATGAAGGTGAGATCAATGGACGAGGACCTGAAACGGGCCGTCGAGTTCCACGGCCACATGTGCCCGGGCCTGGCTATCGGATACCGGGTGGCGAAGTACGTCAAGGACCATTATCCCCGCTCTGGAGACGAGGAGCTGGTGGCCATCGTGGAGAACAACTCCTGCAGCGTGGACGCCATTCAGGACGTGCTGGGGTGCACCTTTGGCAAGGGAAACCTGATCTTTAAGGACCACGGGAAGCACGTCTACACCGTCTACTCCCGCGACCAGGACCGGGCGCTGCGCATTTACTTCAAGTACGACCTGTCCGGGCCCATGACCACCCTCCGGCAGAAGTACTTCAGCGGCACGGCCACCCCGGCGGAGCGAGAGGAGTTCGAGCGGTCCCGGGACCAGAACATAAAGGACATCCTGAACCTGGAAGAAAAAGAGCTCCTGGACGTGCGGGAGATCAAGATCCCTCCACCCCAGAAGGCCAGGATCTACCCCTCCCTCTGCTGCCAGGAGTGCGGCGAGGCGTTCATGGAGGTCCGGGGCCATACGGCAGCGGGAAAGATCGTCTGCCAGGACTGTTTTGAGAGGCTGGTGGGCTAGCCCCGCGCCAGCCGATCCGGGGCAGCCTCAGGCAGAGGCGGTGGAGTTGGCCGGCAGGGTCATGGGGTGCCGGTCGACGTTCTCTCCCCCGGGCAGGTAGTAGACCCTCCCCAGGTCGCTGTAGTAGTTGCCCCGCAGCCCGTCGTCCCAGCGGTTGCCCATGCCCTCGTCGTAGGCGTTGTAGACGTTGTCCATCAGCCGGTTGTTCACAATCACATTGCGGGCGGCGGAGAAGGCCAGGTAGATCCCGTAATCGTTGCCCTGGATCGTATTTCCTTCCAGGGCGTTGTCGCTGCTGCGAAAGTCCAGGTGAATTCCCCGGCCGTTTCCGGAAATCTCGTTCTCCTGGATGGAGTTATGGCGGCTGTCGTAGGTCAGGAAGATGCCTCTGCCCCCGCCCCACACCAGGTTTTTGGATACCAGGTTGTCCCGGGAGTCCTCCACGCAGATCCCTGCCTTGCGGTTGCTCCCGGCCCGGTTGTCGGCTATGCGGTTCCAATTGCTCTGGTCGGCCAGATAAATTCCGTACCATCTTCCCTTGCTGGCGTTGTTATCGGCTATGGTGTTGTTGGAGCTGGAGTAAAGGGCTATTCCGCAAAGGCCGTTGGCCACCACCAGGTTCCCGGATATCAGATTTCCCTCCGAGCACCTGAGCACTATGCCGCAGTCTCCATCGTCGCCGTCGTTTCCGATGACGTTATTTCCGGCGACCGTGTTGTTGGTGGACTGGCACAGCACTATGCCGTCCGAGTTGTCGCTGACGTTGTTGTCCGAGACCAGGTTGTCCCGCCCCAGCAGGGATATTCCCTCCCGGCAGCCGACGATGCGGTTGTCCCGGATCACGTTCCTGTCGGACAGGACCAGCATCCCTTCACCCACCGCGTTCTTGATGCTAAGGCCAGTCACGGTGCAGCCGCCGGAGGCCACGATCACCCCGGAGCTGCAGCCCCGGGCATCGATGACCGCTCCCCTCTCTCCCTGGTCGGCGTTCTCCTGGTCTGGGGCCTGCAGGCCATCGTCTTCTTGCTCCCTTTGGTCCCGGTCCCATCCCTGCAGGATCAGGGATTTGGTGATGTTGACCGGACCCGGATAGGTTCCATTCGCCACCAGGATCAGGTCTCCTGGACTTGCAGCCTTCACAGCCTCCTGGATGCTCTGGAATTCGCCATCAGGCCCAACGGCGATGGTGGCTCCATGGGCAGAGGCCAAAAGGACCAGGAAGATGGCCAGGGCCGCAGCTGGCCGGAAGTAAGCAGGACTCAATTCGCATTCCCTCTTTCTATTGCTACCCGGACCTTCTATTGGGCTTCGATTGGCTAAAAGTGTTTGCCTGCAGGAGGGCCTGGAGCAGGCCTGAAGGCATTTTCAGACGGCGGCCACGAACAGGGGTACACGATTCATTTTTCAATGGATATCTCAATGCACTGGTCATTCCCTTTCACATTGCGTTGCTCAGAGCTTTCAAATAGGAGGCAGTCAGAGTTAAAAGTCTGAGGTTAAAAATGTCCAAGGATATTTTGGAGAAGGGGGCAATAGTACAGAGGGACAAGGAGACCTACGCCATAGCTCCACACATTCCCGGTGGAATTATCGATGCGGCCACTTTGCGAAAGATCGCCGACGTGGCCGAAAAATACAACGCCAAGGCCCTTAAACTCACCTCGGCCCAGAGAATCGCCATCGTTGGGCTGAATCCCGACGACATAGACAAGGCCTGGGCAGACCTGGGCATGAAGGCCGGAGCGGCCATTGGGCTATGCGTTCGAAGCGTCAAGATCTGTCCCGGAACCACCTTCTGCAAGCGCGGCCAGCAGGACTCGGTGGGCATGGGCCTCAAGCTGGATGAGATGTACCATGGCCTGCAGATGCCATCCAAGTTCAAGATCGGGGTCTCCGGCTGCGTCAACTCCTGCGCCGAGCCAGCGGTAAAGGACATCGGCCTGATGGGCACCTCCCGGGGCTGGAAGCTGCTGGTGGGCGGATGCGCTGCCGCCAAGCCCAGGATCGGCCAGCTGCTGGCAGAGAACCTGTCCGACGAGGATGCCCTGGCTCTGGTGGACAAAGTGATCAACTACTACAAAGCCCACGGCCAGAAGAAGCGTCTGGGGGAGTTCATTGAGGAGATGGGCTTTGACAGGTTCAGGGCAGAAGTAATGGGTCTTTGAGAAGTCCCGGCCTGCCAATTTTATATTTTTTAATAATTATTTAAAGCTTTGGCGGTTGGTGAACTCTTTTTCAGGTTCTGGCGTTCGGGCTTCAGGTCCACTGCAAGCAATCAGTTTAATAATTTATAAACACATTATATCTATAAAAATTAGAAAAATTAACGTCAATAAAATGAAACCTGAGTTATGGCCTGGACTGGCATAATCCGATCGGACCCTTGCCCACCTATGTGAGCGCATTCAGCCGCTGCACAGGAAAGCAATAAATGCATTAAAAATGTTTCAGTGATATCTCCTGATACTAAAATTATTAGTAAACTAAGAAGCTTTAAATATCATTGGATGCATAAGGTGTACCGGATCTTTTGCGATCTAAACGAACTATTTAGTTAAGTATAGGGCGAGTTATGGAGGAAAATTTATGCTTAAATCAGTTCCGCCATCCCCTGAACTGGAAAAAAAAATTCGCAATACGAAAAAGCTGGTCAATGCTGGTGAATCCCCGCCCAAGCAGACGACTGCAGACGTTCTCGACTTTCGAAGCTATGCCCTGATCATCGGCCGTCCGGCCAGATCCAGAGCTCATACCCTGATATCGAAGGGGCGCGAGCGCGCTCCTGTGGTTGGCTCCAGAAAGGCGCTGGTTCTGCTGGTGGATTTCTCGGACAACGCTGCCTCTCAGAACAAACAGCATTATTCGGATATGCTCTTTTCCAGCGGCGTTTACTCCACTAAGAGCCTGCGAGAATATTTCTGGGACATTTCCTACAGGAAGCTGAATATGGGCGGCGACGTCAGCGGTGAGGGCGGCCAGACGGCGGGCTGGTACAGAGCGCAGAGCGCCTACTCTTATTACACCAACGGAGAATACGGATTCGGAGACTATCCCAAAAACGCACAAAAGCTGGTGGAGGACGCCGTGGACATGGCCTCCAGCTATGTCAACTTCGCCGATTACGACAACGACGGCGACGGCTATGTCGACGCCCTCTTCATAGTCCACGCCGGCACCGGCGCGGAAGTCAGCGGAAATGTCAACGACATCTGGTCCCATCAGTGGTCCATCAGTCCGAAGACCGTCCACGGAGTCAAGGTCAGGGACTACTCTATGGAGCCTGAAGACGGAAATATCGGGGTCTTCTGCCACGAGCTGGGGCACGTCTTTGGCCTGCCGGACCTCTACGACTACGATTACGACTCTGCAGGCGTGGGCCGCTGGGATCTGATGGCAGCAGGAAGCTGGCTCAACAATGGAAAGACTCCCAGCGACATGGGGAGCTGGTGCAAGCTCAAGCTGGGCTGGGTCAATCCGACCACCATCACCGGCCAGCAGACAGTCACCATAAAGCCCTACGCCACCAGCGGCCAGGTCTACAGGCTCCCGGTGGGAGGGGCCAGCAGCAAGGAGTACTTCTTGCTGTGCAACCGCAGGCGGATCAATTTCGACGAATACCTGCCCGGGGAAGGCCTGATGATCCTCCACGTGGACGAGAATCAGTCGAACAACAATGATCAGGACCACTATCTGGTGGACGTCGAGCAGTGCGACGGAAAGAGGGCCCTGAACAAGAACGCCGACAGCGGAGACGCCAGCGACCCCTATCCCTGTTCGGCCAACGCCGCCTTCACCGCCAGCACCACCCCCGGCTCCAAAGCCTATGACGGAGCGGATTCCAGGATTGCAGTCACCAACATCCAGCGCTCGGGAGAGGATATCATTGCCACCATCGGCCTTGAGGAGGCTGCAGCCAAGGTCTGGTATTACAGCCGAAAGGTGAACTCCACCTTTGCCCACCACACCACCCAGTGGGCCTGGGCCAATATCGACGGGCTTGGATGGAGGAGGATAAAGGAAAGCTCCGCCGACGGGACGACCAATCTTTTCGCGGCATTTTGCGAATCTCTTGGCAATAATAGGCCTGTCCATGTGTATGCAGATGACAATTTCATCTACACCATGTACATGATCTGATGAATCAAGGAGCCGAGGTGGAGACAGAAGGATGGGACGGGCCAGCGGAAGAATAGCAGAATGAATGGAGAGAGAAAATAGCGAAAGAATGGCGGAAAGGATGATGTAAGGGAGGCAATCTTATGACCTGGTACTATAACCGGAAGGTAAAATCGACCTTCGTTCACCATACCACCCAGTGGGCCTGGGCAGAGATCGATGGCCTGGGCTGGAGACGCATCAAGGACGGGGCGGCGGATGGGGTCACCAACATGTTCGTCATGATGTGTGCAGCCAGGGCAAACGAACGGCTGGTTCACGTGGACGTGGATGCCAGCAATCTCATCGTCACTGCCTACATGATTTAGCATAGCCCGGAACTTAAAGAATGGAGAAGAGATCTGGTGAGTGGTTCTGAAAGGAGAATCACTGCCGATTTCAGCCAAAGTCTCGGAGCTTTAAGGGGGCCAGGAAGAAATGGAAGTAGTGTTTAGACCAGAACCGACTGAGCTGCAGATGTCCGGAGTGGCTGCGGCGGAGGGAATGCCGTCCATGCCTGCCACTCCCGGTCAGGAAGGGCGGGTGACGGTGGGCTATTTGCCGGAGCCTCAACCTCTGATTGCGCTGCAGGAGAGGGTGGAGGTCCCGGCAATCAAAGGAGCGCTGCCGGTGCCGGAATCCCTGGACCGGTTGGGAAAAGCGGCGGTTCAGGATATCGGCGGCGCGCCTGCGCCCAGGCCTTCGTCGGAGCTTGGTTGAGTAAAGTCGGGAACCAAAAGAGAGATTTGGGAATAAAACGGGAGATCCGTTTGAGAGATTTGAGCAATGCCAGATGGCAGGGGCTATTGGCGCTGCGGTTTGCAGGGGCCGGAGCCCCGTCATTTTCCCGGCATATTCGCATAGTATTAATAATAAACTAATAAATTTATCCGCGGCAGGAAGGCTGAGGGGGGGAAAATGGTGGGACCTGAGTTTCGGGGAGTCATGGCCGCGCCCAATCAGGCCAGGATAAGGGCCCGGGTGGTCTTTGCTCTTCCATCTCCGGAGCATAGAGATAAGCTGATAATAAGGCTGGAGATCCTGGATTCTAAAAAAGTCCGCGGCCCCAATTTCGCTCATTTGGGAAGCACTGTGGAAGCCTTTGCCTTTGATCCGCCACAGGGCCTGGGGGAGGGGACTGAAATAGTCGCCGAGGCAGAATTTCTGGGCGACGAGCGTGGCGGCAAATTTCGATTGACCGGAATTGAAGTCCAGGGGTAGCCCGGGGTCTATAGCCCCGGGCGAAAATGCAGGGTCGGCCAGATCCAGGCATCTCATTCGTCTGCGCCTTCAGCCCTTTTGCCAGCTACAGGGGCCCACCCATGTCCACATCCGGATAGGCGTCTGCTAATAGAGTATCGCCGGCTCTCCGTCGGCCCGGGAGCCGGATATTAAAATCTCTACTCGACCAGGACCATGTCCACCAGCCGGCGGGGGGTGTGCTTGGCCGGAGGGGCATAGCCCATGCGAATCAGTATCTGGGGATATTTCACGTTCAGGGCCTGGGCCATCTCCCGGCGCAGCTCTTCGATGGCCACCGGCTGGCTGAAGAGGTCGAAGCGCACTCCCAGCCTGGTGGCGGTCAGGAACAGCTTCTCGAACTCCATCCCGGCCTGCACCCAGGTCATTTTATCCTCTTTCTGGCTGCTCATCACCCCCACCGCCGGGGAGGCCTTCATTAGGCCCATCTCCTTGCGGGCCCGGGATGTGGATGTGTCGAACGTCCCGAAGATGAACTGTCCGAGGTAAGACTCAAAGTCAGAATAGCCGAAGGCGTAGCCGGGCAGGCCGTCCCAGGCGTCGGCGGTGTTGGGCCTGATCCACCGGGCCAGGTCCTTGCGAAAAGCCTTGTTCCCCAGTTGAATGCGGTGGGACTGGCCCAGGATTTCCGCCATCTGGGCTCTTCCCTCCGGGTCGGTCAGGACGTCCAGGCGAAAGACCCCGCCGTCAACGGCCTCTTTCAGCGTCTGAATCTTCTCCGCCTCAATGGGCCGGTCGTCGTAGACGCCACGGTTGGTGTGGCGTTCGGTGATGAAGTCGAAGAGGTCCGGGAACTGGCGCATCCTGCCTCCTTCCTGGAAGCTTATCTCTGCTATCTTCTCCCCTTCTACCCCGTCAGGAAAATGCTTCACCCGGTAGCCCATCTCGAAATGCTCTCCGGCTATCAGCAGGTTGGTCAGAGCGCAACCCAGGCTCATGTACATGGTCCGGTTGCTGGGCTCCACGTCGGGAAGGGCCCGGCTGAAGTCGGCCATGAGCGCGACCTGTCCGTCCTGGATCCTGTACTTCCAGGGCTGGGTGTTGGGGCCGGAGGGGGCCAGGATGGCATATTTCAGAAGGAACTTGATCTTCTCATCCAGGCTTCCGTCGGCGGGATAGTCTTCTGCACTGACGTCCCAGGCAATGAGGTTCTTTTGGGCCATTTAAAACATCTCCCCTATAAACGAGCGATGCTAATGTAATTAGATGCCGATTACATATAACACTTTTTCAGATGAATCTGCAGCGTATACCTTTTGATCAGATGGCGGGCCCTGAATCATCCAATTCTTCCTGAAATCTAAGGGCAGGTGCATTCCAGGAACCTCTCTCTGGTCGCCTCTCTCCCCCGGGCCGGCAGGGACCATTACTTTTTTACGGCAGGCCGGCAACAATAGCAGGGAGGTGGGAATGAAATGGCAGTTCCCGTCTATTTTGCCAATCTCAGGTCCAGGAACGAGAGAGAGACCAAGCAGATCAAGATTCAAAAGCTATTTGACTCCGCCTTCGGTGGAGTGGTGCAGTCAGGAGATCTGACTGCTTTGAAGCTGCATTTCGGCGAGATCGGGAATGATACCTACCTGAGTCCTCTATTCGTAAGGACCGTGGTGGAGAGGGTCCGATCACTGGGCTCCCGCCCCTTCGTCACCGACACCAACACCCTTTACGGTGGCGGCAGGGCCAACTCTGTGGACCACATCAACACCGCCGTCTCCCACGGCTTTGCCTACGCCGTCCTGGGCGCGCCGATAATCATAGCCGACGGGCTTCGGAGCAACAACTACGTCGACGTCCCCATCGACAAGAATCACTTCCAGTCGGTCAAAATAGCCGGGGACATCCACCAGGCCGACAGCATGATCGTTCTATCCCATTTCAAGGGCCACCTCCTATCCGGCTTCGGGGGGGCCATCAAGAACCTGGGCATGGGCTGTGCCCCGGCCGAAGGGAAGGCCGAGCAGCACTCCACCCGGCCCCTGATCTACAAAGAGAGATGCCAGGGCTGCGGCAGATGTGTGGAGGCCTGCAGCCACTCGGCCATATCCCTGGTGGACAAAGTGGCCACCATCGACCTGGAGCGCTGCCTGGGCTGCGGCGAGTGTCTGCGCATCTGTCGACAGCAGGCCATCGATTTCGACTGGATGGTCCAGGTGCCCCCCTTCCTGGAGCGCATGGCCGAGTACGCCTGGGGTGCAGTGGCCGACAAGAAGGACCGGGTGGGGTACATGACCTTCCTCATGAACATCACCCCGGACTGCGACTGCATCCCCTGGTCCGACGCTCCTATGGTCCCGGACATCGGCATTCTGGCCTCCCGGGATCCGGTGGCCATCGACCGCGCCGCTTACGACCTGGTAAACGCCCAGCAGGGTTTCAAGAACTCATTCCTGAAGTCCCACCACGCTCCCGGCCAGGACAAGTTCAAGGGGGTCTGGGAGCACACCGACGCA
>JAAEEW010000195.1 GCA_013415595.1 Methanosarcinales archaeon
AACCTGATCTCCAGAGATCAGATCATGGACAAGATAAGGGAGGTGGCCTGAGATGGCAGCCAGGGAGAAGATAATCGGAGGACACAGGGGAATGTACAGCGAGTTCCCGAGGAAAGGGGGAAGCGCCCCCACCGCCACTCACTACTGTCCGGGTTGCGGCCACGGGATACTGCACAAACTGATAGCCGAGGCCATGGCCGACCTGGAGATTCAGGACCGGTGCGTGGTCATGAGCCCGGTGGGCTGCGCGGTCTTCGCCTACTACTACCTGGACTGCGGCCACGTCCAGGCGGCCCACGGCCGGGCTCCGGCCATCGCCACCGGCATCTCCCGGGCCGAGGACGACGCCGTCCTCATATCCTACCAGGGTGACGGCGACCTGGCCTCCATCGGCCTGAACGAGACCATCCAGGCCGCCAACCGGGGGGAGAAGATCGCCGTGTTCTTCGTGAACAACACCGTCTACGGGATGACAGGAGGGCAGATGGCCCCCACCACTCTGGTGGGCGAGGTGACCGCCACCACCCCCCAGGGCCGGGATCCGAGGGATGCCGGCTACCCCATCCACATGTGCGAGATCCTGGACACCCTGAAGGCTCCGGTGTACATCGAGAGGGTATCCCTCTCCGACTCCAAGCACATCCGCAAGGCCCGGCGGGCGGTCAGAAAGGCCCTGGAGATCCAGAAGAACAAGCTGGGCTACACCTTCCTGGAGTTCCTCTCCCCCTGCCCCACCATCCTGAGGATGGACGCCCGGGGCGTGGAGCGGTTCATCAACGAGGATATGGAGAACGAGTTTCCGCTGAAGAGGTTCCGGGACCGGTCTATGGAGGCCACTCCCATTCAGAGACAGGAGAGCGACTTCTCCAGGGAGTCTCTGGACCGGGTATTTGGGATATCCGGGGCTGATTCGGTGGAGGTCAGGAACGACCCCCACTTCCAGACCAGGAGCGTCAAGATCTCCGGCTTTGGCGGCCAGGGAGTACTGAGCATGGGTCTGGCCCTGGCCCAGGCCGCTTACCGCAGCGGCCGCTTCATATCCTGGTATCCGGACTACGGCCCAGAGCAGAGGGGAGGAACCTCCAACTGCACGGTGGTCATCTCCGGAGAGCCCATCGGCTCGCCCGTAGTCTCCGAGCCGGACGTGCTGGTGGCCTTCAACCGCCCCTCCCTGGACAAGTTCGGCACCGAGGTGAAGAAGGGCGGGCTGGTGCTCTACGAGGCCATGGCCGGCAAGTTCGAGGCCCGGGAAGGGGTGAAGGCCCTGGCCGTCCCGGCCACAGAGATTGCCACCAGCAAGGGCGTGGAGCAGGCGGTCAACACCGCCATGTTCGGGGCCCTGATGGAGGCCGGAGACCTGGGGCTGCCCAGAGAAGCTTACGGAAACGCCTTCAAGTACACCTTTGCCAAGAAGCCCAAGCTGATCCCCCTGAACCTGGAGATCCTGGAAATGGGCGCCAGATCGGTAAAGGAGTAATCCCGGGATTGCGCCTTTCCAGGCCAGGACGCCCGGGCCTGCACCCCAGGCCGGGCTTCCCCTGGCCATCTCAATTTTTCGGCGATTATGAGGGGTCACCGGTCAGACAAAAGGACCGGCCAGGGCCCCGTTATCATGCACACACTCCTTTAAGATACCCGGGCAAGATGGACTGAGCGGCCGGGGCCGCAAAAAAGTTAAGGCAGGCCGTGCCACCTGCCAGGATATGCTGTTCTTCGCCCACCTGGGCCTGACCATGGCCGCCGCCAGCCCCTTCAAGAGGGCCAGCATGGCCTTCGTGGCCCTGGGCTCCATGCTGCCGGACATCATAGACAAGCCCCTGGGATACCTGGTCTACGGAACTCCGGCCATGGGCCGCACGGTGGCCCACACCCTGCTCTTCCTGCTGATTCTGGCCATGCTGAGCTACGGGCTCAACAGCAACCGCCTGGGCTCGCTCTCCGGCGGAGTGATGGCCCACCTGACGTTGGACAGCATCTGGCAAACGCCCATCATTTTCCTGTGGCCCCTTCTGGGGCCTTTCCCCGCAGACGGATACATGAGCGTCACCGGCTACATCGAAACGTTGCTGAGAGGCCTGGAAAATCCCTACATCCTGATTCCGGAGGTCCTGGGATTCCTCCTGCTAATTCCGCTCCTGGCCCCCAGGCTGAAGAAGGTGCAAAAGATCTTCTCCCAGATCGGCTCCTAGCGTTGGGGGTCCTGAATCTGGATTTGAGAGAGCCGAATCCGACGAAATCCGCAGAAATCTGATTCATCACAGAGGCGACTTACTCCCATTTATCGGGTCGAATCGGGAGAGCAGGCATCTCCCCCCCGCTCCGGCCAGTCCGTATTCGAGAGACGACCGCCAGCTTGATGGACCGGCATGGTCTACCCAGGGCCTATATGCCAGTCATGCCAGCAATGCCTCCCACGCCCGCCATGCCAGTCGACCTGGAGGAGCTATGCCCGAGTCACCGCCAGCCGGTGATGGACATCTTCAACTACTACGTGCAGAACAGCCAGGCGGCTTTTCCGGATAAGCCCCTGCCCGGCCCCTTCTTCGACCGGCTGCTGGAGATGACCCGGGGCTATCCGGCGGTGGTGGCAAAGGACGGCTCCAGGGTGGTGGGATTTGCCTTCCTGCACCCCTTTCACTTCGCAGGCACCCTGAGGAGGACGGCGGAGATAAGCTACTTCCTGATGCCCGAGGCCTCCGGCAAGGGCATTGGGACCATGATTCTAAACCGGTTCGTGGAGCAGGCCATAGCCCAGGGGATAGACAGCATCCTGGCCACCATCTCCTCCCTCAACCCGGAGAGCATCGAGTTTCACCGGAAGAACGGATTTCAGGAGTGCGGACGGCTCTGCCGGGCAGGCAGGAAGGGCGGAGAGGACTATGACATAGTGTGGATGCAGAGAATGCTGTGACCTGGAGGACCTTTCCGCCTTGAAACCTCAGATGGTTGATAATTGATCGGGCATGAACAGCGATTGTGAAGGAACGCGAACGAGTTGGGAAGTGATGGAGGAGAAAAAAGATCAGGGAGGAAGTGATCGGCTGATCACTTCTCCTCCTCCAGGTATATGGTTCGGGACGGGAAGGCTATCTCCACGCCCAGACCCTCCAGGAGCTGCATGATCTTCAGATTCAGCTCCTCCCGCACGGTCAAAAAGGCGTCCCAGGCCGTGGTAACGGTGAAGCAGTAGACGAATACGTCCAGGGATGAGGCCCCGAACTCGGTGAAGTGGACCATGTAGAAGTCGTGGTCGAAACGGGGGTCTTCCTCGATCAGCTTCTTTATTCCCTGGACCACCTGCACCATCTGCTCCCGGGTGGTCCGGTAAGAGACGCCCAGGGTGAAGTTTATCCTGCGCTTCTGCATCCTGGTGAAATTGGTGATGTCCGATTTGATGAAAATGCTGTTGGGCACTGTCACCAGGGCCTGATCGAACCTTCTTATGCGCGTGGAGCGCAAACCCACGTACTCCACCGTTCCCTCAACATCGCCCACCTTTATCCAGTCGCCCAATCCGAAGGCCCGGTCGCTGAAGACGGTCACGGACCCGAAAAGGTTGCTCACCGTCTCCTGAGCGGCCAGGGCCATGGCCAGACCGCCTATTCCGACGCCGGCCAGAAGGGAGGAGACGTTCCACCCCAGGTTCTGCATGACGGAAAGAACGGTCAGGGTGACCACCACCACCTTCAGGCTCTTGATCAGCAGGGGCACCATCTGCTCGTCGAGCCTGGTCTCCGTCTTCATGGTGGCCCGGGCCAGGTAGTGGCCCAGAACGTCTATGATATTCAGAACCAGCAAAAGCAGCACCAGGGCAAAGACCAGAACGAAGATGGACCTGACGATCGCCGTGACATCGAAGATCCCCAGCCGATCAGGAAGGTGCAGGGATCCTATGGCCAGGTAAGCGCCCATGGCCAGGATGAAGTAGCCCAGGGGAGCCTTGAACGTCTTCAGGATCAGGTCGTCCAGGTCGGTCCTGGTCCTGGCGGCCAGCAGGAGAAGCTTCTTTTCGAAGATGTAAAGGGCCAGCTTGCGGGCGGCTAAGGTCAGAAAGATTATGAGAAAGAAGATGATCAGGTTTATGGCGGAGATGTGAAATGAGTACTGGGATAAGAGGTCAGCAACGTTTTGGAACATGGCTTTAATTTTCTTCCCAGCAGACTATTAGTAGGTTACTGAAAAGGCCTGAGGGCAGCCAACTGTATTATCTTATTTTTTAAGTAAGCCGGCCCCATCTGACCTGTTTATCAGCTCTACGCCAGCTTCATGCCAGCCAGCTTCACCCCACCATCACCCTCCCTTCCAGCTTGCGGATGGTATCCCGGAGCTGGATGGCCCGCTCGAACTCCAGCCGGTCCGCAGCCGCCATCATCTCCGACTCCAGCTCCACGATCACGTTTGGTATTTCCGACCGGGGGATGTGACGGGTGTCGGTGATGTCCACCACCTTCTCTCTGATGGGCTTCCTGATGGTCTGTGGGACTATGCCGTGCTCCTGGTTGTAAGCCATCTGAATGGAGCGCCTGCGCTTTGTCTGCCTGACCGCCTCCTGGATGGAGCCGGTCATGTTGTCGGCGTAAAGAACCACCCGGGATCCGGCATTCCGGGAGGCCCGGCCGATGATCTGGATCAGGCTGCGGGCGTCTCGCAAGAATCCCTCCTTGTCCGCGTCCAGGATGCCGATGAAGCCCACCTCCGGGATGTCCAGCCCCTCCCGCAGCAGGTTGATCCCCACCAGCACGTCGAACTTGCCCAGCCGCAGCTCCCGGATGATCTCCGTTCGCTCGATGGTCTGGATGTCGGAATGCAGGTAGCGGGCCTTGACCCCCTTCTGGCTCAGGTAGTCGGTCAGCTCCTCGGCCAGCTTCTTGGTGAGGGTGGTCACCAGGGCCCGCTCCCCCCGCTCGATGACCTTCTCCATCTCCCGCATCACGTCGGCCACCTGGCCCTCGATGGGCCGGATCTCCACCTCGGGGTCCAGCAGTCCGGTGGGGCGGATGATCTGCTCCACGATGCCGGCTGAGCGCTCCATCTCGTAGTCCCCGGGGGTGGCGGAGACGAAGATGGCCTGTCTCATGTACTTCTCGAACTCCTCGAAGCGCAGGGGGCGGTTGTCGTAGGCGCTGGGCAGGCGGAAGCCATAGTCCACCAGGCTCTTCTTCCGGGAGCGGTCCCCGTTGTGCATGCCGTGGATCTGGGGGAGGGTCTGGTGGCTCTCGTCGATGACCAGGAGGAAGTCCTCCGGGAAATAGTCCAGCAGGCAGTAGGGCTTCTCCCCGGGCTGGCGGTGGTCGAAGTGGCGGGAGTAGTTCTCAATCCCCTTGCAGCTCCCGGTCTCCTGGATCATCTCCATGTCGTGAAGGGTCCGCTGCTTCAGGCGGTGGGCCTCGATCATGCCCAGCTCCGGCAGCCTGTGGTCCAGCTCCTTCAGGATGGTCTGGATGGCGCTCTTCTGCTCCTCCTCCGGGATCACGTAGTGCCGGGCCGGGTAGACGAAGAAGTAGTCCATGTCCTCTCTTCGCTGACCGGTCTGCTTGTCGATCTCGGATATGCGCTCCACCTGGTCCCCGAAGAGCTCGATCCTGATGATATCGTTGAAGTAGCCGGGAATCAGGTCCACGGTGTCCCCCTTCACCCGGAATTTGCCGGGCATCAGCTCCAGGTCGCTTCGCTCGTAGAGGATGTCCACCAGCCGGCCCAGGATCTCCCATCTGCTGATGCGGTCGCCTACTTTCAGCTCAAATCCCATCTTCTGGAAGTTCTCGGGGTTGCCCAGGCCGTAGATGCAGGAGACTGAAGCCACGATTATGACGTCACTCCTGGACATCAGTGAGGCGGTCGCCGCCAGCCTCATCTGCTCGATCTTGGGGTTGATGTGGGCGTCCTTCTCGATGTACTGGTCCCTGGAGGGGATGTAGGACTCGGGCTGGTAGTAGTCGTAGTATGATACGAAGTACTCCACCCGGTTGTGGGGAAAGAACTCCCTGAACTCGTTGTAGAGTTGGGCGGCCAGGGTCTTGTTGTGGGCGATGACCAGGGTGGGCTTCTGGACGCTGGCGATGACGTTGGCCACGGTGTAGGTCTTTCCCGAGCCGGTGACGCCCAGCAGGGTCTGGAACCGCTGGCCGGCCTGCAGGCCAGAGATCAGCTCCTCTATGGCCTGGGGCTGGGAGCCCCGGGGGGCGAAGTCGGAGACCAGCTCAAAGCGGTGAGGGGATGATATATTGGAAGACATATTTTAACTGGCCAAGAGAGGGCATCCTAAGGGATAAAACTATGGTTAGGGGGCTATTCACGGCTTATATTCGGCGTCGGATTTCATTGATCTCCATTTCGTGATCTGGCGCTTCATGACCCTCGCCGGGCTCACTGGAAAGCCTTCTGCCTGAGCAGACGATTGTAGTTGATGGCGAATCGGTGGGCTTCGTCCCTGATCTCCTGGACGAAGAGGGAGGCCTTCTCATCCTTCTTGAGGGGGAGCGGCCTTTCCAGGCCGGGGACGAAGATCTCCTCCTCCCGCTTGGCGATGGAGATGACCGGAACCTGGACCCTCAGCCGCTGCAGCTCGCCCAGGGCTGAAGAGAGCTGGGCCTCTCCGCCGTCGATGACGATCAGGTCGGGCAGATCCCCACCCTCCTCTGTCAGGCGGGAGTAGCGCCGGCGGACCACCTCGGCGATGGAGGCGAGGTCGTCGATCCCCTCCACGCTCCTGATCCGGAAGCGCCTGTAGTTGCTCTTGTCCGGTCGGCCCCCCCGGAACTGGACCATGGACCCCACGGTAGAGGTGCCGGAGAGGTGAGAGATGTCGAAGCACTCGATGACCTCGGCCGGCCGGGGGAGGGAGAGGGCGGCGGTGAGGGCCTCCACCTTCAGCAGGTCGCCGAAGAACCCCACCTCCACGTTCTTTTTGGCCAGGTCCAGGAGGTCCTTCTTCTCCCCCTGCCTGGGGACCGTGACCCGGACCCTCTTTCCCTTGACGTGGGCCAGGAAGTCCACCAGAGAGTCGTCCAGGGCAACGGGGACGATCAGCTCCTCCGGGGGCTCGTTTTCCGAGTAGTACTGGACCAGGAACTCCTCCAGGAAGCTCTCGCTGGCGGCAAAGACGAACTCCTCTTTCCCCTCCAGGGTCCCCCGGTACACCTTGAAGAGCATGAGGTAGACGTTTGCCCCCCGGACCATGTAGCTGAGGATGTCCTGGTCGTACTTCTTCTGCCGCTCCACCTTCTGTCTCTCCTGCAGCCCCTCCAGGGCGGCGATCTCGTCCCGGAGCTCCAGGGCCTGCTCGAACTGCTGGCGGGCGGAAGGCCCGGCCATCTCCGCCTTCAGGGAGGCGATCAGCTCCCCAATGTGGCCCTTCAGGACGGACCGGGCCCGGGAGACCTTCTCCTGGTACTCGCCGGCGGATATCTTTCCCAGACACGGCCCGGAGCAGACGCCCAGATGGTAGCGAAGGCAGGCCCGCTTCGGCAGGCGCCTGCAGGTGCGCAGCCCAAAGGTCTTGCGGACCACGGAGAAGACGTAGTCCCGCTCCCGGGCGGAGACGAAGGGGCCGAAGTAGTCTCCAGCGCCGTCCTTCCTGCGGGAGGTGCAAATCCGGGGGAACGGCTCGTCGGTCAGGTGGATGCAGGCGTAGCGGGAGGAGTCCTTGAGCTTGACGTTGTACCTGGGCCAGTGCTTCTTGATCAGGGTGTTCTCCAGGAGCAGGGCCTCCACCTCGGTGCTGGTGACGATGAAGTCCAGGTCATGGGCCGCCTGGACCAGGGCCCCGGTCTTGGGGTCGTGGTGGGGCTTCTGGAAGTAGCTGCTCACCCGCTTCTTCAGGTCTCGGGCCTTTCCCACGTAGAGGACCCGGCCTATGCTATCCTTGAACAGGTAGCAGCCGGGCAGGGAGGGCAGGGATTGGAGGTCGATCATGGCTCTGGCCTGGTCTTGAGTGACTGGCTATGAAAAGATTCAGAGGGAGGAGGTTAAAAGTTATCGATGCTC
>JAAEEW010000028.1 GCA_013415595.1 Methanosarcinales archaeon
ACCTGTCTGGAAGAAAGACAATCCTCTGAGGAGGTCCTCAAAAAGAAGGTGAGAACACGCTTCAACCTGACAAGGTCTCCCGACCTCAGGAGCTGCTTTCTCAAGCAGCTTCTGCTTAAGGATGTCAACCTGGAACCTTCCGGCTGGAGGAGAGGACTGGCCCTGGGCTTTGAGCTGAAAGATAACGGCTTTGGAGAGGTGGAAGCTGAGCAGATCCTGGCTCAGGCCAGCGGCCAGGCCGAGAGGTCCAGGAGACTTATGGAGGCGGTCTACAGGAGAATGAAGGGACCACAGGGGGCCTGGACCTGCCTGCAGCTAAAAGATTTAGAGATGATCTGCTCGAACTGTGTTTCGCAATTCAAGGCCGCACCGAGGGAGAGCATAACAGAGATATGCTCTGACGGGGGGCAGCAGGAAATGCCCCGGCAATCGGGGAGAGAATTAGCAATAAGGATTGCTGGGCTGAAGAAATAGGCTGAAGACGGCCACGTTAAATTTTTTAGCTAATTGAGATAATTTAATTAGTATAATGCTGCTTTGATGTGATGAAATAATAAGGATGGGCACAGAGCAGCAAGCATCAGGATGAAGAAGATTGGTCTTCTTTCATTCTCAACTTGATATATTTATCCAGCGTCTTCTTTTTCCGGGCCCATCTCGCCAGATCCCTCGATGAAGAATCATCGGTTGTTCTGTTTATGCTTGCATTAGCACTATTCATATCCGACCTCACGTTTTCTGTCAAGACTTATATTTTAATCAGCTCTGATTGATGCACGAAGATGAGGCCCCTGGCCTGGTACAATCTTTCTGGTGCATTTCAGCCGTTCTTCAACAATCTCAGAAACAAGAAGGGTCTGGTTCACAGCACCAGCCCTTATTGTTTCCAGCTATTGCTGGATGGCTACAAAGATGACTGCTCAGACTTTGTGGCCGATGGCAAAACGGCGCATGACACGGTCGATTTGAATCTTGACCTGGTCCCCGACCTTGGTCTCCGGTACAAAGATCACGAAGCCCTCAATCCTGGCTATGCCGTCTCCTTCACGAGCTGTATCTTCTATCTTAGCTTCATATTCGGCGCCAACAGTCACTGGGGCAGTCGGAGCTGAATCATATCTGGAAGGCGAACCTTCACTGCTTCTGAACATTTCTTCACGTCCTTAGCGAAAAACAGTAACGAGTTTTATAAAAAACAGGAACGAGTTTTACGCACTTGCCATAATGCACTTTCGACTATTAAAGACTATTGCTCAGGTTATGCCGTGCGGACCAGAGAGACCGGATGAGACAGGAGAAAGGAATGGAAATCAGCGACGCAAATAGATGATAAACGACGGGAACCTTTGCAGGTAGTTTGGTGCTCCGGTAGGGATTTGAACCCTAGTCGAAGGAGTGAGAGTCCTTCATGATTGGCCGAGCTACACTACCGGAGCGCGGAATGGGGGTAGTTTTCCTATCATTTAATCCTTTTGGCCGGAAGGCGATTGCGCCAGGTCCCGGCGATAGAGGCATATCTCCTTCAGCGGGCACTGATCGCATAGCGGCGACCTGGCCCTGCAAATCCTCCTCCCGTGGCGGATCAGATTGAGGTGCAGGGAGAGATACTTCTCCTGCGGCACGATCCCCTCCAGCACCCTCTGGGCCTCCTCGATGCCGGCGTCCCCGGGCACCAGGCCGAGCCGCCGGGAGAGGCGGTAGACGTGGGTGTCCACGGGCATGGTGGGAAAGCCAAAACCAAAGAGCATGACCACCGCTGCAGTCTTGGGCCCCACCCCGGGAAGAGAGGTTAGGAAGCGGCGCGCCTCCTCCTTCTCCATCTCCCGCAGGAATCCCAGGTCCATCTCCCCGGCCCGGGCCTGGATCTGTCCCAGAGCCTCTCTGATCCGCTGGGCCTTGATCTCCGCCAGGCCCCCCACCCTGATGGCATGGACCACCGCCTCCAGGGACGCACGGAGAAGGTCCCGGTAGTCGGGAAAGGCAGAGCGCAGGCGGCTGAAAGCCCGCAGGCTGTTCACGTCGGTGGTGTTCTGGGAGAGGATGGTGGCCACCAGCAGGTCCAGGGGGTCCACACAGCCGGCCAGAGGCTCGCCGTAGGCCTCCTCCAGCAGACCGATGCACTGATCGATGCACTGATCGATGTGCTCCTCGGCCATGGATTTTTCAGGCTCCCCGGACTCGCCAGACGGCGTTTGATCCAAGGACCCGTTGAGATGGATCTTCGACCTGGATGAAACCATAACTTTCACCACCCTCATTTTAAAAGTTAAAATTGGCGGGCAGTTTTTCGGCCTTTTCGAGGAGCAAGGCAAAGATTATTACCACAATGGTCGCAAAGGAAACAAGAATGGACTTCCTCAACCTTTACCCCTTCCTGGCCTCCATGCTCATTGGCGCCCTTATCGGGGCCGAGCGCCAGCGCCGGTTTGAAGAGGACCATTTCAAGGGCGTGGCGGGACTTCGCACCTTTACCCTCATAGCCCTTCTTGGAACCTTATCCGCCACCCTGGCCGACCTCTACGGCCAGAGCTTCATGATGGTGGCCTTCGCCGGCTTCGTCGTCCTCCTGGGAGTGGGCTACGCCTCTTCTTCTCGCATCCTGATGCGCATGGACTTCACCGCCATGGTGGCCGCCACCGTGACCTACATCCTGGGCATCCTCTGTTACTCCGAGGAGAACATCCTCCTGGCCGCAGCCCTGGCCATCCTCACCACCGCCATCCTGGCCACCAAGAAGATCACCCACGGCTACGTGGAGGCCATAAGCGAGACCGAGCTTCTGGACACTCTGAAGATGGGCATCATGGCCCTGGTCATCTACCCCCTGCTCCCCAACGAGACTTTAGACCCCTTTGACGTGATCAACCCCCGCCAGATCTGGCTCATGGTGATCCTGGTCTCCCTGATCAGCTTCTCCGGCTACATCCTGATCAAGATGCTCGGAACCAGGCGGGGCCTGTCAGCCACCGGACTGCTGGGCGGCCTTGTCTCCAGCACGGTGGTGACCACCACCATGGCCACCGAGGTGAAGGCCAACCGGGACATGCTGCCCTCCGCGGTCTTCGCCACGGCCATCGCCAGTTGCACCATGTTTCCCCGGGTGCTCTTCATCACCGCCGTAGTGAACAGAGACCTGTTCTTGCCCCTGCTGATCCCCATGATGAGCATGACCCTGGCCGGCATGGGACTGGCCTACATGGTCTTTAGAAAGGAGAAGTGCGTGGTCAAGCCGATGGAGCTGAAGGACCCCTTCCGGCTGGTGCCTGCCCTGACCTTCGGCGCCTTCTTTGCCGCCATCCTCTTCACCGCCAAGATCGCCAACATGTACTTCGGCGACGCCGGGACCTACGCCGCCAGCATCATCTCCGGGCTGGCCGACGTGGATGCCATCACCCTGTCCCTCTCCACCCTGGCCAAGAGGTCCCTGGGAAGCGATATCGCCGTCCTGGGAATTACCCTGGCCACCATGACCAACACCATGGTCAAGCTGCTGATCGCCTACTTCATGGGCACCCGGGAGTTCGGAGGACTCATCGCCAGGATCTTCATACCCATGATAATCGTCGGACTGCTGGCCACCTTCGTCTGAAGCGTCCGGGCGGCCATTCAGGTTCTCCCTGACGGGCATGCTGGCCAGGGACCGGGTCGTGGCCCCCTTTTTCCCGGCCATTTTTGTCTGTCACCGCTCCAAACCCGGGACACAGGGGCATGAGGGTACAGGAACGTCTCCTCCAGCAGAGGATCGACCGGACCTGAATGGGGTAATGCCAAACAGAGCAGAAAATGCGATTAATAAATTTCAGAAATGCAGAAAAAGCAGGGAAGTATGGGCCCGACGCGATTCGAACGCGTGATCCCCGCCGTGTAAGGGCGATGTCATAACCGACTAGACCACGGGCCCTCCCCTCCCTCATTACTCTAGTCATATTAGACTTTATCGCTTAAGAGGGGGCCGGGGGCCCCGGACTTAACCCGACCGGGACCGAATGAACGGTCCGGTCATGGTCTCGTCCAGGACATTCTCCGGCGGCTTGGGCGTGGCCAGGCTGACCACCACCATCACCACAGCAGACAGCACGAAGGCATAGATGCTGAAGTGCATGGGCAACGGCGCTATGTACTGATGGTAGTACCCGAATCCCACTGCTCCAAGCAGTCCCACGATCATGGAGTAAATCGCACCCTCCCTGGTGGCCCGCCGCCAGTACAGCCCGGCGATCACGGGGACCACGAAGGTGGAGAGCATGACCCCAATGCCCATCCAGATCAGCCAGGCCAGCAGCTCCGGCGGCTTTCTCCAGGCCAGGAACAGGGTGAGAAAGGCCGAGACGGCCACCGTGATCCTGCTGATCAGGGTGATGCTCCGGTCGGAGGCGTTCTTGTTGAAGAACATCTTGTAGATGTCCCAGCCGGTGTAGCTGCCGATGGTGAGCATCAGCCGGTCGGTGGTGGACATCACTGCCGATAGGACTATCACCGCCACCAGGGACCCGGCGAAGGATGGGAATACGTGCATGGCGCTCACCACGAATACGTAATCCTGGGGGTTGGGCACGTCGGTGGGCAGGGGTATGATCCCGTCCTGGACCATGGACCGGGAGGCAAATCCGATGATCTTGATCAGGTACATGATCACGGCGTAGATCACGAAGGCAGCCAGGGGCGACCACTTGAACAGCTTCTCGTCTTTGGCCGAGAAGACGTTGTTTATGACGTGAGGCGCGCTGGCCAGCCCGAAGGTCAGCAGGAAGAAGAAGGAGACTATGTACTCCGGGGTCATGAAGGCGTACTTGGCGTAGGGCGGATGCATCTGGGGATACCAGAGGTTGACGAAGTTGGGATCTATGCCCGCCAGCACGGTGTTGATATGAGCCATTCCTCCCGCAGCCTGAATGATGGCCGGACCCACGATCAGGACACCTACCAGAATCATCAATCCCTGCACCAGGGCGATCCAGGCCACGGCGTACAGGCCTCCCATGATCACGTAGATCATCACTATCACCGCCCCCAGAATCAGGGCGTCGGTGTAGGATATCTTGAGCAGCCAGCTCAGGACCATGCTGATGGAGACGTACTGGCCGACCAGGTAGATCAGAGATACCACAATGCCCGAGACGGCCGAGAGCCCCCGGATATACCTGGGGCTGTAGAAACGGTGGGCCAGGTAATCCTGCAGGGTGACGTAGCCCATCTTCCCGGCGATGGCGTGCAGCTTGACCCCGTAGATCAGGATGACCACGGATGCGCTCAGGGGAACGAATATCTGCTCCCAGATGGTGGGCCAGCCGGCGATGTATCCGAGACCGCTGACCCCCAGAACGGTCATGCCGCTGCAGATGCTGGCCACGACCATGAGGGTGAACACCCAAACTCCTAGGCTGCGACCAGCCACGATGAAGTCTTCAGAGGACTTTATCTTCTTCGACGACCAGGCACCGATGGCCAGCAGGGCCACCAGGTACAGGCCGACGATCAATGCCATCGTAAAGTCCAACTTTACCACCTCAGGGCCCAAATAAGTAAAATCAGGGCTATGATAATTGGAATAACTGTTATGCCGATGAAAGTCTCAGCAGGCAGGCCTATCAAATCCTCTCCTCCTATAATGCAACATGGAGACATGCTACACGCTAATGTGATGGCAAGGCCCATTGCGGATGGTAACATGTCTCAAAGTGTCATATAAAGTTAACGTCAGGATGGCATAAGCTTCAAACCGCCAGGCCAGTGAACAAATGAAACATCTATTGATTTCCAAAATTTGCATACTGTTGAAATCAGAGGCCCAATCGCGCGGCCCGGGAGAGCGTCCATATTATCGTAATTTTCCCTGAAGCCCTGTTTGGGAGGCTTTAAATGGTATTCGCAGTAAGTTGATTTCATGGGTCTATCCAGCGAGGCCAGAGAACTGAAGTCCCTTTGCGACTCCATGGCCAAGAGCGTCTCCCTGGCGGTGAGGGAGATGGTGGGCCGCCCCACCAGCGGAACCTTCGTCCAGATGGGAGCGGACGGCACCCCCACCAAGTCCATCGACAAGCTGGCCGAGGACGCCGCCATCGCCCCGCTCCGGGACTACGGCACCGGCTTTCGGATACTGAGCGAGGAGATGGGGGAGATGGCCATCGGTGGGGAGCCGGAGTACTTCATCCACCTGGACCCCCTGGACGGGACCTTCAACGCCATCCAGGGAATTCCCTTTTACTCCGTCTCGATCTTCATCAGCAACCAGCGATGCCGCCTGGGCTACGTCTGCGACCTGGCCCGCCAGATCCGCTACTTCGGCCAGGCCGGGGGCGGGGCCTTCCGGGAGTCAGGTGAGGACGGGGAGATCCAGCCCATCCGGGTATCCGCCACCTCCGTCCTGAAGGACTTCAGCATCTCGGCCTACACCATCCGCCCTCATTCCGCCCGCATAACCAGCCTGGGGGACCGGGTGCGGCGCATCCGAACCCTGGGATCGACCTCCCTGGAGCTGTGCTACCTGGCAGACGGCAAGCTCGACGCCTTCGTGGACCTGCGAGGAGGACTGCGGGTGGTGGACGTGGCCGCAGGCATGCTCATCGTCTCCGAGGCCGGAGGGACCGTCAGCGACGTCGACGGCCAGCACCTCACCCTCAGGGAGGACATGTGGCAGAGGACCGACCTGATAGCCTCCAACGGCCTGCTGCACCGGGAGATCCTGGGCATGATAAGGGGGGATGACCATTAGGATAGGCTTTGTCTCCAGAAGGGAAGCGGAGTCGGTGGAGCTGGCCAGAAAGCTGATAGAGAAGTTCAGGACCCGGGCGGAGATCCTGATCGATCCGGAGATAGCCCAGCACATCGGGATGAAGGGCACGCCGGTGGAGGAGATGGACGTGGACTTCATAGTGTCCATCGGCGGAGACGGGACCATCCTTCGCACCATCCACAAGATGCAGGACCCCCGGCCCATCCTGGGGATAAACATGGGAACGGTGGGCTTCCTGGTGGACGTGGAGCCCGGAGACGCGGTCAAGACCCTGGAGCACCTGCTGCTGGGATTCGAAGTGGACGAACGATCCCGGCTCAAGATTACTGTAGACGGCAAGGATCTGCCCTCGGCCACCAACGAGGTGGCCATAATCACCGCCAGCCCGGCCAAGATGCTGGACTTCAAGATAACCGTGGACGGATCAATTCTGGAGCAGCTGCGAGCAGACGGCATGATCTTTGCCACCTCCACTGGCTCCACCGCCTACGCCATGAGCGCCGGCGGACCCATCGTGGACCCCCGGGTGGACGGCATCGTCCTGGTCCCGGTGGCCCCCTTCAAGCTCTCGGCCAGGCCCTGGGTGATACCGGGAGACAGCCTGATCAGGGTGGAGTTGACCCTGCCCGGGAAAGAGGCCCTGGTGGTGGTGGACGGCCAGACCATGATCTCCATCTATCACGAACAGGTGGTCACCATGAGCAGGGCGGAGGTCCCGGCCAGGTTCGTCAAGGCCAGCAAGGACGGCTTTTACGAGAAGGTTAAGACCAAGCTGTCCTGAACCTCGATCGAGACTCGAATTGAAATTGAGATATGGATCGAAGCATCGATTGATACATCGATCCAAACGTTGATCGAGACATGGATCGAAAAGTCGATCTAAACTATCAATCGAAATATCAACCGAATCTCGCCGGCAGCGGGGAGATCACCGTGGCCCCATGAAAAGCAGATGAGAAGATCTGCCCGGGGCAAAAAGAGCAGAAGACCAAATCAAAACCGCCAAAATCCAAAACACAGAGCCGCAATCCTTTAATTCCGGGGCCTTTGAAATGGAGCCTGATGGGGATTTTAGCGGCCGGCTGCCCGGGCAATCTCTGAACGGAGAAACGGGCATGCCACGCCCGGGATTAGGGTCATTTGCTGTCTTTCTTCAGTATCTCGATCAGCTCGTCGGTGGTGTAGCTGGCCATCAGCTCCAGGACCTGCTCTGCCTTCAGGTAGAAGTCCCTGATCACTTTCATGCGCTCCTGAAGAGCCTCCACCTCCGGTCCGTCGACTGCGGCCCCCATATCCTTTTCCGCCAGATCCAGGGCCCCCAGGATCAGCTTCACCTCTTTCTTCACGTGGGTCATCATGGCCTCACGAAGGCTGTCCGGATCGTAGACCGGAAGGTAGCGGTATCTCTTATCCCCGGGAGTCACCACCCTGCGGGCTATTCCCAGGCTTTCCAGGAGGCTCATATTGGAGCTGATGGTGGACTTGCTGTATCCGGTCTCCAGGGCCAGGTCGTCCATGGACACCGGTTCCCTTGCAAAGAATAGAACCCCCCGGAGCACTCCGCAGGCGTCGCTGAGCCCCTTATTTCTGGCCGCCTGGACACAGGCGTCCACCATGTGCCGTTTTGCGATTTCTTTTATAGAGGCTGGTTCGCTGTACATCATCAAACGATGATTTACCACAAGTTTTAAGTAGATTTCGTACGATTGGCGCGTTCGGAGAATACCGAAACTTCCGAATCCAAATGAACTGGTGAGACTTATTAGCGGAAAAGAGAGATTGGGCGTCTGGATAGAGGACAATCCCATCATCATCATAGCCATCGCTGCCCTTCTTACACTTCTTTCTCTTCACTATGCCCAGCAGATCGAGATGCAGGGCATGCAAACGGAGAACTTCGTGGGCAAGGATTCTCCCCTGTATCAGGCCTACGACCACCTGTTCCTGGAGCGCTTCGGCACCGAGTCCATCATGGTCATCGTGGAGGGTGACGACGTAACCACTCCATCGGTCCTGAAGGCTATGGACCGGCTGTCCCGCCACATGGAGGCCCTGCCCATGGTCATGGGCGTGGACGGAATCTCCCAGATCGTGGTCCAGGCGGAGGAACAGGACAACGGAATTCGCGGCATTCCAGACGACCAGCAGAGAATCGACAGCATCCTGCAATCCGCCTCCCCTCAGATCGATACCATACTTCCTGATAAACGTCATACCATTCTGGCCATCGAGTATCCTCTAACCCTGAGCGAGACGGACATCGAGGAGATCCTGAGGGACGCGGAGAGCGAGGTCAGGTCGGCCGAGTTTCCGCCGGGAATCGGGGTCACGGTGACCGGCTCTGCCGCTCTAGGCATGGCCATCAAGAACGAGATGGCAGTCAGCAACGGCCAGCTCATGGCGCTATGCGGCATACTGATGATTATAGCCCTGCTGCTGGTGTTCAAGCACGTAAACTGGCCTTTGCTCCCCCTTCCAATCGTCTTTCTGGGAATCATCTGGACCTTTGGAATAATGGGACTGGTCCACATTCCCATGACCATGATCTCCATGTCCGCCTTTCCCATCCTGATAGGGATAGGCATAGACTACGCCATCCAGCTCCACAGCCGAATCGAGGAGGAGATCTCCAGGGGCGGGAGCGTGGAAAGGGCAGTTATCGATACCGTGGTCCATACCGCTCCGGCGGTTCTAATCGCTCTTTCAATAACCGCTGCCGGGTTCGTCTCCCTGCTGGCCTCCTCCGTGCCCATGACCAGAGATTTCGGCCTGCTGTGCCTGATCGGCCTGGTCATGTGCTACCTGTCGGCCCTCTTTGTAGAGGTAACCATACTCAACCTGGTGGAACGGCGGAGAAACTCCAAGGGGAAGAACTCCTCGCCCGCAGAAGCCAGGGGGAACAGCTCGTCCTCCCAGGATATAGCCATGGGAGCCCTGGTGGAGAGGGCGGTGGAATTTTCCGTGGCCAGATGGAAGTTCGTGCTGGTGGGAGCCCTGGTCCTGGCCCTGGCCGGCACCTATGCCGACACCATGGTGCCGGTTGATACCGATTTCAAGAATTACATACCCCAGGATCTGCCGCCGCTGGTGCAGTTCAGGCACTTAAACGACATATTCGGCAGCAGCGACGAGATCAACATCATAGTCCAGGGAGACGACATAACCAATCCCAGCACCTTGAGGTGGATGGACGATTTCCAGAACTACCTGCTGGAGTCCCGGGCCCAGATCTACGGTGCAGTCAGCATTACCAACTTCATCAAGATGTATAACAACGGGGAGATACCGTCGGACTCCACCCGGACCAGGGCCGTCCTGGACTCCATGCCTGAGTTCTTCAGGGACAAGTATCTGGACGGCCACGACACCGCGGTCATAGACCTGAACATCGGCCAGGCCTTCCGGGACCTGGGGCCCACCGGGATCGACCGGCTGATAAAGGAGCTGGAGAAGGACCGGGTATGGTTCGGCCCGCCTCCGGGTATAACGGTGGTCATTACCGGGGATATGGTGGTCATGACCACGGTGATAGACGCCCTGACCACCGGCAGGACGGAGATGAGCCTGCTCGGACTGGTGCTGATCTTCGTCATACTGCTGGTCATCTACCGGGATATCGTCAAGGCCCTGGTGCCGGTGCTGCCCATGCTGGTGGTCATCGGCTGGATGGGCGGAGTGATGTACATCGCCAACATGAGCTACACCCCCCTCACCGCCACCCTGGGAGCTTTGATCCTGGGGGTGGGATCGGAGTACTCCATCCTGATGATGGAGCGCTTCTACGAAGAGCTGGAGAGGGTCGGCGATTACATGCAGGCCATGAGGAATACCTCCAACAGCATCGGATCGGCACTGGTAGCCTCGGGGATGACCACCGTCTTTGGCTTTGCCGCCCTGATGGCCTCGCCCTTCGTGATCACCAGCAACTTCGGAGTGATCACCGTAATGGCTGTGATCTTTGCCCTCCTGACGACATTCACCGTATTCCCGGTGCTTTTAATCAGGCTGGAGATGAGGCGCTGCCAGCTAAGAGATATCAAGCTCAAACTAATGGAATCTAGGAGGACCCCCTCTTGAGAAGAATTATCGTCTACCTCTGCTGCTTGTTGGCCCTGCTTACCCTGGCCCAGGCGGAGGACAATTATATTCCCTCGGTTTCCGGAGAGAACTACTGGATCATGCATGGATCGCCCAACCTCACGGCCACGGTCAGCGGGACCAATGAATTCGACCGGGGAGACACGGTTACCCTGTACGTGGACCTCATCAACTACGGAAGGTTCATGGGCTTTGAGAAGGACAAGAATCCGGATTCGCCGCTGGACATGGCCCTGGCGCAGAAGGAGCAGGAGCTGGAGCAGGCCAAGACCACGGCCATAGGGATCACCGTCACCATGACCTCCGGCTCGGACCAAGTAGAGGTCAAGTCCGGCGACCAGGTGGTCGAGTCCCTGAAGTCCGGGGACAAGACCAGGGATCCACTGAAGTTCACCATCAAGATCGCCAGCCATGCCCCGGCCGGGGAGTATCCCCTGCGGCTCAATCTGCAGTACGATTATCAGTACAACGTGGAGGTGGACGCCAACAAGCTGGACTCGGCCACCAACAACGTCGTGGGCTTCAAGGCCTCCTACTGGTACCAGAAAGCCAGACAAAACGTCACCATTCCTATCATTGTGAAGAGGAAAGCCGACTTCGTCATCACCCAGGTGAACGATGATCTGGAGGCCGGCAAGAAGAAGGGGCTGGTGGAGGTCACCTACAAGAACATCGGCGAGGACCCGGTCAAAGAAGCCATCGCCCGGCTGAGCATCTTCAAGCCCTTCAGCTCCACCGACGACCAGGCCTACATAGGAGAGATGGCTCCTGGAGAGGAGTTCAAGACCATATTCCGGGTAGATGTGGACTCCGATGCCACGCCCAAGAGCTACGGCATCAACAGCGAGATCAAATACACTGACGTCAACGGAGACACCATCATCTCTGAGAGCATGAAGATCCCGGTTACGGTGAAGCCCGCAGCCGGATCCATGACCTTGCCGGCGCTGGCGGCCCTGGTGGTGCTGGCAGCGGCCGGAGGATATCTTTACAAGAGGAGGCAAAAGAAGGCCTGAGCCGAAAGTCTCAGGCTCTGGGCCTCAAATATTTGGCCCAAATATTTATAAATTCAAAAACAGATCTGCGTATTGGCTCATTATTAATCTCATGTAATCCCGGAGGCAGGAGTTGACAGTCTCAGAAGACGGCGGCGGCTGTGGATGAATGAATGCCATCTGCTCCGGGATTTGAAGGTCCAAAATCAACAGCGCAGGTTTATTAACCGATAGGGCTATAGGGCCAAGGAGAAAAGAACCCTAAAACCCCCGGGAATTGGGCAAATAAAAATGAAACGAGAGAGAAAGGTTACATATAGTATTAACATATAAGCGATTTATTAAAAGTAACAGGTGAGG